>DATJYH010000145.1:0-4114 GCA_035499675.1 Puia sp. | reverse complement strand
CGGTTCATTGTTAAAACAGATGAAGGAACAGGCGCATGATTTTCTGATCGTCGAGGAGGAGGAAGAACCCATTGGTTTTGCCTCCTATTCTGCTACAGATCAACCAGGCATCTTCAAATTACACAAGATCTATGTTCTGCCCGGTCGGCAGGGAAAGGGTCTGGGAAAGCTTATCGTGGATTTTATCGTGGAGCAGATCAAAACCCGGGAGGCAACGGCCCTGCAACTTAATGTCAATCGCTTCAACAAGGCCCGGAGTTTTTATGAAAAATTGGGGTTCCGCGTCATCCGTGAAGAAGACATCGATATCGGCCAGCATTATTTTATGAACGATTATGTGATGGAACGGGCGATTTAGTGGACAGCGGACAGTTGACTGTATACAGAATTTTGCGATAGCGGAAGGCAGTTGGGTGTAAATAGGTCCTTTGGGAAATCTCTTTTCTTACTTCCTTTTCCGCTTAATATATCGAACCGCAACCAAATTTATCTGTTATTAACCATCCCGTAAAGGTCTGTCAACCGTCAACTATAAATGTCCACCAACATTACTCATTCTCCAATCCCATGGCTGATCGTTTCATCTTGTGCGCGGTTTCATGTCCTACATATCTTTCAATCCTTCTTTCCACCAAATAAATCAGCGGGGTAAGCAGGATAGCCACTGTAAACTTATAGAGATAATTCATGACCCCCACGGCCAGGATCAGTTGCCAGCTGAATATTGAACTAAAGGCAATGAACAGCACGATATAACTATCCACCAGCTGCGATACCAGTGTGGAACCCGTGGCCCTTAACCAGAGATATTTGTTGCCAGTCTTCTTTTTGATCTGGTGAAATACGGTCACATCCACAACCTGGCTGACCAGGAAGGCCACCAGGCTGCCCAGGATGATCCGCATGTTCTGTCCGAAGATGGCGCTGAACGCATCCTGGATATTCTCAACACCCTGCCTGCTGCTGCTGGCAATCCAGGCATCTGCAGGGGGAATTCCGATGGCCAGGAAATACATAAGAAATGCATAAGCGATCAGCACCACCGCTGTCAGCGAAATCCTGCGTACGGCCTTTGGACCATAAAATTCATTGACGATATCCGTGATCACAAATTCCAGCGGCCATAACAGCACTCCGCAGGTGAGGGTAAACGAAAGGCCACCCTGCCCGAACAGGGTGAAGTTGGCAGGATGGATCCCCAGCAGTTTTTCCAGCGAAAAAAGTTTTGTACCAATCGCCTCCGCGATCAGCGCGTTGCAACAAAAAAAAGCGGTGAATCCCAAAAAGAGTTTTGTTGGTTTGTCTTTGAGTATGCTATGTATCATTTCAGGAAAAGGATTAATTGTAAGATGAGAAAAAGAAAGTTAATGACCAACAGCCACAAAGGAACAAAGGCAGGCAGGGGTTTTCGGAATAAAAACAGGAAGAGGTAACAAATGTTCACGATGACATTAAACAATATCGCCAGGAAATACCCCAGGACAATCACCAATGAAACCAGTGCTCCTTCCGGAGGATGCTCCGTCCAGATCAGAGCCGCGGTCAACAAAAAACAGATATTACAGATAAAAGCAACCCGTGACAAAAATTTGATGGTACGCATAAGGGTCCTGTTGTGATGGCCCGACCTTTCCTTCTCTTCTTGTTACCGGTCTTGGATATTCCCTAAGTCGGGGAGGGCCTTTTTTGCCAAAAATCTGCTATTCTGCCTAAAATGCCATTAATTTGCCGGATTAATTTATGTCCGATATGAATGCCAGTTCCTGGAAAAATGCGCTCCCGCATTTTATTGCCATCGTTGTATTCCTGGTAGTAGCCGTTGTGTACTGCAAACCGGTGTTGGAGGGAAAGGTATTGAACCAGACCGATGTGATCGGGCACAAAGCCATGGCCCAGCAGTCGTTTGAGTTCAAGGAAAAATATGGTTATTATCCGTTGTGGACAGAAAGCATGTTCAGCGGGATGCCCACCTATACCATACAGCTCCCCTCGCACTCCACCATTGTGAATTATATCGGGGTGCTGCTGGCTTTTGGATCCCCTTTCAATCCCATCAGCCTGTTTTTTGTGGCCTGTGTCTGTTTTTATATTCTTACCCAGGTATTGCGCGTGAATCCATGGATTGGCACCCTTGCGGCACTCGCCTATGGGTATGCCAGTTTCGATCCCATTATCATCGCGGTTGGACATAATACACAGATGGCTGCCATCGGTTATGCCCCTGCGGTAGTTGCCGGGCTGCTGTTATTGTACGAAGGCAGGTGGCTCCTGGGGGCGGCTGCGCTGGCCATGTTTATGGCTCTGCAATTGTCCATTACCCAGCATCTGCAGATTGTTTACTATACCGGGATCATCATGGCCTGTATCACCATCGCCTATGTCATTCATTGCATCCGGGAAAAAGGCAATATCAGGAAGGCCCTGGTGGCAGTTGCCATCGCTATTGGCGCCGGCATCATTGGCGTTGCCACCAACGCAGTGGCCCTGCTGCCGGTACAGGAATATGCCAAAGAAACCATGCGCGGCGGGAGATCCGAATTATCCGATAATAAGGGGAATAAAACGAAGGGGGGGCTCGACAAAGATTATGCCTTTAACTGGAGCTATGGGATTACAGAGACCTTTACGTTGTTTGTTCCGGGGGTATATGGTGGAGGCACCGGAACCCGTGAGTTTACCGAAAATTCAAAACTGGCGGACAAATTGGAGGAACTTGGATTCCCTGAAGCCAACGCGCTGCAATACGTGAATCATTACAGCTATTGGGGAAGCCAGGGAGGCAATCTTGGAACAGCCGGACCCGTATATCTGGGGGCTGTCATCTGCTTCCTGTTTTTTCTGGGACTCGTATACGTCAGGAGCTGGCACAAGTGGTGGATACTGGGTGCGACCATTTTTGGTATTGTATTGGCCTGGGGTAAGAATTTTTCTGCCATCAACTATTTCCTGTTTGACTACATGCCTTTCTATAGCAAGTTCCGTTCACCGTCCATGGCATTGGTGATACCACAGCTGACCGTGCCACTGATGGCGGCTCTCGGTCTTCAACAATTTATCTCGGATACAGAAACCAGAGAAGCAAGATGGAAGAAATTCAAGACAGCTTCCCTGCTTACCATCGGGCTCCTGGCATTGGTAACCGGTTTTTATTTCACTGCCGACTTCAAAGGCTTCCAGGATGCGGAATTAAAAGAAAATTTTACCGGCGGTTATTTGCAGCAGGTGGCGAGGGGAAAACAACCCACCCCCGAAATGCAGCAACAGGCGGTTGAACTGGGCAATTCGATCATCAGGAATCTACAGCAGGACAGGCAATCGATCTTCCTGGCCGACCTGCTGCGAACTTTTATTTTCGTGGCGCTTGCCATTGCATTGACCTATCTTTTTGTAAAGGACAAAATAAAACCCGTCGTACTGCTGGCAGGGTTACTGATCCTGAGTTCTTATGACCTGTTGGCGGAGGACAGGAAATTCCTCAGTGAGGATAATTTCCTCGAAGCAGCCGACCTCGATGCCATCTTCACCCCCACTGCGGCCGACACAAAAATCAACAGTGATCCGGAGAAAAATTTCAGGGTTTTTGACAAATCCGACCAGAGCAACGGCCCGTTCAATGATTCCCGTGCTTCCTATTTTCACAATTCGGTGGGAGGATACCATCCTGCCAAGCTGGGCCTTTACCAGGACCTCATCGAAAAACAACTGTCGAAGGGAAATATGATGGTGTTCAACATGCTCAACACCAAATATTTTATTCAACGCAATCCCGCCAATGGCCAGCCGGATGTGCTGATCAACCACAATGCCTTCGGTCCCTGTTGGCTGGTAAAATCGGTCCTGTTCGTAGACAATGCTGATGAGGAAATGAAAGCACTGGACAGCACCAATGTGCGCGACACGGTCATCGTAAGAAAAGATTTCAAAAATCTGATCCCCTTCTTGCCTGTCGCCGATAGCAATGCCTCTCTCAAATTGGTCAGCAACATGAACGACAAACTGACCTATTCTTTCTCATCAAAGACCAACCAGTTTGCGGTATTCAGCGAAGTGTATTATGGTCGCGGCTGGAATGCCTACCTGGATGGCAAGAAGACCGATTATTGCCGGGTAGACT
>DATJYH010000144.1:0-5648 GCA_035499675.1 Puia sp. | reverse complement strand
CTGGGCGGTAGGCAGGGCGTTTGTGAAAAATATAGTGGAACGCAAACGGACATCCGGCGCATCAACCATCACTATGCAGGTGGCCCGGGCGCTGGAACCAGGAAAAAGGACCTACCTGAATAAGATCATTGAGATGTTCCGCGCCCTGCAACTGGAATGGAAATACAGTAAGGATGAAATCCTGCAGCTCTACCTGAATCTCGTTCCCTACGGGGGTAATGTGGAAGGCGTAAAATCAGCATCCATTCTCTATTTCAAAAAAAACCCCGATCACCTGTCGCTGGCGGAAATCACTGCTTTGTCCATCATTCCAAACAGGCCGGGTTCGCTGCTGATGGGTAAGAACAATGCGCTGATCGTTCGGGAACGCAATAAGTGGCTGATGAAGTTTGCCCGCGACAAGGTCTTTACGAAAAAAGAAATCGAAGACGCACTGGCTGAACCCCTTCATGCAACCAGGGGGAGTGTTCCGCAATTGGTCCCACAGCTTGCCTACAAACTGAAAAAGCAGGGAGCTGATCTCATCAGGACACATATCGCCTTAAACACACAGCTCAAACTCGAAAAATTGGTCGACGACTATGCCCGATTCCTGCGGATAAAAAATATCAGGAATGCTGCGGTCATCGTCATAGACAACAACACGCACCAGGTGATCAGCTATATCGGATCCGCCAATTTCAGCGATACCCTGGATGCCGGGCAGGTCAACGGAGCATCGGCCATCCGGCAGCCGGGCAGCACGCTGAAACCGCTGTTATACGGATTGTGTATTGATGCCGGGTTCCTCACTCCCCGGCGCCTGATCACGGATGTGGCTGTTAACTATGATGGCTATTCGCCGGAGAACTACGACCGGAAATTTAACGGTTATGTGAGCATGGAATATGCATTGGATCATTCCCTAAATATACCGGCCGTCAAGAGCCTGCATGCACTGGGTAAGGACAAGCTGATCAAAAAACTTTCCGACTGCGATTTCAAACAGGTCCGGAAGGACCGGCAAAAACTCGGATTATCAATGATCCTTGGAGGATGTGGGGCATCGCTGGAAGAGCTAACGGGCCTGTATACCATTTTTGCCAGCAACGGGCAATATATCAGGCCTGCATACACGCAGGACGATACGATCACCCGTCAAAATGGGGTACAGATCATCAGCCCGGCCGCCGCCTACATGATCAGCGAAATGCTCTCGAAGATCAATCGCCCGGATTTTCCGCTCAACTGGGAGAGTACCGTGCACCTGCCAAAAATTGCGTGGAAAACAGGCACATCCTATGGGCGGAGGGACGCCTGGAGCATTGGCTTTAACCCGCACTATACCGTAGGGGTATGGGTTGGAAATTTCTCTGCGCTGGGAGTTCCGGAATTGAGCGGGGCCAATATCGCCACGCCGCTGTTGTTCCGGATTTTTAATACCATCGACTACGATGCCGATGAAGCCTGGTTCAGACAGCCGGGGGATTGTGACATCCGCCAGGTTTGTTCGGAAACCGGCATGGTACCAAATGACCATTGCGAAAACCTGGTGATGGACTATTTTATTCCAGGAGTGTCGGCGGCAAAGAAATGCGACAATTTGGTAGAGGTCATGGTGTCGCCGGATGAGAAAATATCCTATTGCAAGGTCTGCATGCCTGAGAGCGGCTACAGGAAAAAATGGTACAAAGTGATTCCGCCGGAGATGCAGTTGTATTTTGAAGAAAGAGGGATTGCCTATCAAAAAATTCCGCCGCATAACCCGAACTGTGAAAAATTGTTCCGCGATGGAGCACCGCAGGTGTTATCCCCCTCCAATGGCAATGAATACCTCATCAGTAAAAAGGATCCCGAACCGCTGCAACTCAGCTGCAATGCCGGCAGCGATGTAAGCAAAGTGTACTGGTATATCAACAATAAATTCTATAAAGTGTCGGAAGCAAGAGCCAAACAGTTTTTTATCCCGCAGGAAGGGCCGGTAAAAATTTCCTGCACCGACGACAAAGGCAGAAACAGGGATGTATGGATCAGGGTCAGGTATGTAGATCTCTGAAAAGTTTTATCATCCGGCCCAGGACATCATCTCGCCCGCAATCCGCCAGCCCCGGCCCTCACGGTGAAAGATATATGTGCACCCGGAGCCGCAGGCTTTTTCATCACAGCGGATAGACACATCGATCACTGCATACTGGTAGTCGTCTGTAAACTCAGGTGTCGAAAAACAAAAAACCAGTTTTTCCTCCAATGGTTTTTTATCCCATGCTTTTTGTTGCTCCCTGATCGTTTTTCTTTTTTCTGTTTTACTCATCCCGGTTTGATCCCTTAATGAAAATATTGGATCAAGGATGGCCCGGGCCTGGTCGTCACGAATACAAACCGCCTTTTGCAGGTTCGCCTGGACCCATGATTTCCGGGAACTGTCCCTGCAGGTATTCCGCGCAAGTTCATTGAGCACATCAAAGCTGATGGTTTCTCTCAACCCGTATTTCATCCATTCATCAAAATCAAATCTTTTGAAACTGCATGGAACGGACTCCTGCAACAGGTAATATTTATGAAGGCTGCTGTCAGCTACCTGGTTGAATATTTCGTTAACAAACATTTCTTTTGTGATGACGGGCGTTTCCTCACCGGTCCCGCAAAGCGAGAAGACAGACATGATCAGCAGTATGCACAGCTTCATCATACTATGAAACTCCAAAAAATAAAGTTAATGGCATGGTAAAATTAAAAGGCCCGCGTTGCTACACGCAGGCCGGTATGTTGATTGACGGGGGTTGTTATCAGTTTACCTTATTCACGCTGCCGACACCACTTACATGTTGGCTGACATTGGAGGCATTCCCTTTGTAGCTGACGCTGCCTGCGCCGCTGACGGTGGCATCCAGTTTTACGCTGGCATATACTTCCGCGCTGCCTGCACCGGAAATGTCCACGGTGGTATTTTCCGCCATCAGGTCGTAACAATGCGCATGTCCCGCTCCGCTTAGTTCCAGTTCCACGTCTTTTGTCTGCCCTTTCAGGTTGATGGAGCCGCTGCCGGTTATGGTGGCTGCGAGTTTGGGAGCATCCACTTCCATGTTAATATCACCGGCGCCGGTTGCTTCCAGTTCCAGGTTTTCGGAATTGTTGATTTTTGTCTGTCCAATAATATCACTGGCGCCCGACACCTTTATCCGGTTATAAACAGGAGAAGTGACATAAACCCTGATTTCACCCGTGGGCTCGAGGTTGTACCCTGATTTTTCACTGACAAAAACCTCGTTGCCTTCCTGAACCACTTCAATATATTGTAACAGGTTTTGGTCTGCCTCAATTTTTACGGGTTGCAAATCGCCCTGGGATACATATACTTTAATAGCGCCGCTGACATCTACATTTTTGAAATTAGACACCGTATGTTCTTCGGTCTTGACATTGCCGTCGCCCCTCACTTTTTTCCCCCACATATGTCTACAGGAACTGTTTACAAAGGCCAGAACGGCCAGCAGCCAGACAAGCTTTCTCATTTTGATCGATTTAAATGACACAAAAGTTAGTTTTTTTGTTGGAATTTGGAAACCATTTGTCCTGTTAGACGACCTTTATTATAAACCGGTTACCATTCTTTCACCAGGATCAGGCGAGATTCCCTGGCATTTCATGTATATCAAAAAACGGAGCAACACAGGTTTCAAACAAAGAACCCTTTTCTTACCTTCGCATCAGTATGACAGAAAAGATCCTCATTCTTGACTTTGGCTCACAATATACACAGTTGATAGCCAGGGCAGTGCGTGAAGCCAGGGTGTACTGCGAAATCATTCCCTTCTACAAAAAAATCGAACCCGATCCATCTTTAAAAGGAATCATTTTATCCGGTTCGCCTTTTTCGGTTAATGATGCAAAAGCGCCGGTAGTCGATATCAATGAGCTGCACAGCAAGCTGCCCGTGCTTGGTATTTGCTATGGCGCCCAGCTTACCGCCAAACAATTTGGTGGACATGTGGCCAACAGCAGCAAACGGGAATATGGACGCGCCCTGCTGCACAAGAAAAAGGATGATGTGTTGCTGCAGGACGTTACCGAGTTGTCGCAGGTGTGGATGAGTCATGCCGATACCATCCTTGACCTGCCACCGGATTTTGATGTGTTGGCCACTACCGAAACCATACCCTATGCCGCTTTCAAGAAAAACAGCGACGCGCTGCCCTTGTATTGTCTCCAGTTTCACCCGGAAGTATACCATTCCATCGAAGGAAAAAAGATCCTGAAAAATTTCCTGGTCAATGTGTGCGGATGTGCACAGGACTGGACACCGGCACATTTTATCGATGATACCGTAAAACAATTGAAAAAACAGATCGGGAAACGACAGGTGATCATGGCATTGAGCGGAGGCGTGGACTCTACGGTGGCGGCTACGCTGATCCACCGGGCAATCGGCGACCGTTTGCATGGGATATTTGTAGACAACGGGGTGCTGCGGAAAAATGAATTTGAAGAAGTAATCGCCACCTATAATAAAATCGGCCTGAACATGAAGGGTGTGGATGCACGAAAAGTTTTTTACAAAAAGCTAAAAGAAAAAACCGATCCCGAAGCCAAAAGAAAGGCCATTGGCAAAACCTTTATCAGAGTGTTCCAGGAAGAAGCGGAAAAAATACAGGGCATTGAATTACTCGGACAGGGTACCATCTACCCCGATGTGATCGAAAGTGTATCGGTTCACGGACCTTCGGTTACCATCAAATCACATCACAATGTGGGAGGACTTCCCAAAAAAATGCACATGGAGCTGGTAGAGCCCCTGCGTTTTCTTTTTAAGGATGAAGTGCGACGGGTGGGAAAGGAACTGGGGATCCCGGATGAGATGCTGCAACGGCATCCCTTTCCCGGTCCCGGTCTGGCCATCCGGATTTTGGGAGAAGTGACCCCGGCCAAAGTAAAACTGCTCCAGGAAGCGGATGCTATTTTTATACAGGGTCTGAAGGATCATCATTTGTATTCCAGTGTATGGCAGGCTGCTGCCATCCTGTTGCCGGTGAAGAGCGTTGGTGTAATGGGCGATGAAAGAACCTATGAGTTCACGGTGGCGCTGCGGGCTGTGACTTCTGTGGATGGAATGACAGCCGACTGGGCCCATCTGCCCTATGATTTCCTGGCGGATATTTCCAATGCCATCATCAACAATGTAAAAGGAATTAACCGGGTGGTTTATGACATCAGCAGCAAACCACCGGCCACCATCGAATGGGAATGATCATGCCGGGCCGGTCGCCAGGAATTATATGAAGATCAATTTTCGATACGTATTTGCAATCTGTATGTTCACGGCACTGTCGGTGCAGGTGAGCGGACAATCCGATTCCCTCAGGCGTTATCGCGTGGCGTTGTTTCTTCCGCTATACCTCGATTCCGCTTTTGATGCCTCGGGCAATTACCGCTACGAGAAAAACTTTCCCAAATTTATCAACCCGGGTCTTGAATTTTATGAGGGAGCAGAGCTGGCCATCGACAGCCTGCGTTCAGAAAAAGTTCCCCTTGATATCAAACTCTATGATACCCGCTCGGTTACCCAGCCGGTTACCCAGGTGATACAATCGCCCGATTTCAAGGGGACCCAACTGATCATCGGTTTTGTTACCCCTCCGGAATTATATGTGCTGGCCAATGTGGCGGCCCAG
>DATJYH010000143.1:0-4888 GCA_035499675.1 Puia sp. | reverse complement strand
ATTTTATGTATTTACGCAGAATGGGGCACTGGAGAAGGCATGGCTGAACCGTGTTCGTTTTGGCGGCGGATGCGTCAACAATACGCTCTGGCAGCTGAGCAACCACCACCTTCCCTTTGGCGGCATCGGCAACAGCGGGATTGGTTCCTACCATGGCAAACATTCCTTTGAAACATTTACCCATGCCAAGCCGGTGATGAGTACACCGGTATGGCTTGATCCGTCCATAAAATATCCACCCTTTGAAGGCAAACTAAAATGGTTTAAAAAGTTAATCCGGTGATCAACCCTTTTTTTAACCATCTCACCCGGGGCGTCACCTACCGGGCAAATGATAACGTGGTTGCATAGGTGCTTTTTTGTTAACGCTCAAAACGATTGAATTGTCATGAAAAACAACGTTCGACTGCTGATCCTGACTGCCCTGTTTTGTCCGGCCCTGGGTTTTGCCCAAACCATCCTCAAAGGTGTGGTGCACAACAAGGCCACCGGAGAACCCATTCCCGCCGTATCCGTTACCGTGGCCGGTTCTTCCGGCGGAGATTTTACCGATGACAAGGGCCGCTTCCGTATCACCCTGCATCATGCGCTGCCGGTTACCGTGTTGGTATCTTCCATCGGCTTTGAAACAAAGGAAGTGCAGCTGAACAGCCTCCCTGCTTCGCTGGATATCACCCTCACACCCACCGTGTCGGTTGGACAGGAAGTGGTCGTATCTGCCAGCCGCAGCGCACAAAGAAAATTATCTTCCCCGGTTACCATTGAACAGATCAGCAACAAGGACATCATCCAGTCGCCCCAGATGAACTATTATGATATGATCCAGGGCCTGAAAGGGGTAGATGTAACGGTATCCAGTCTTGGCTTCACTTCCGTTACCACCAGGGGTTTTAACACCAGTGGTAATACCAATTTTTTGCAGGTAGTGGATGGAATGGACAACCAGGCGCCCGGACTTAACTTCCCGCTCGGGACCGCCATCGGTCTTACCCAGCTGGATGTTGACAACATCGAACTTCTTTCCGGCGCCTCTTCTGCATTGTATGGATCGCGTGGATTGAATGGCACCCTGCTGATGACCGGCAAGGACCCCTTCAAATACCAGGGTCTAAGCTTACAACTTACACAGGGCGTTAACCATGTACATGGTTCGGGCAGCGCCGATCCGGTGGGTGCATCTCCCTACTACGACTGGACCCTGCGCTGGGCAAAAAAACTCAGCGACAAGGTTGCATTCAAGATCAACGCACAGTATACCCAGGCCAAGGACTGGGTGGTCACGGATACCACCAATAAAAACGGACCCGGCTCAAAATATACGGATCCCAATTACAATGGTGTGAACTGTTATGGATGCGCCACTTCAGTGGACATCAATCCCTTCCTGGAAGCCGCAGAGGCTGGCAATCCGGGCCTTGCACCCATGATTGACCCCATTGTTGGCAAGGGACCCAATTATGTGGCCAGGACCGGGTACCCGGAATATGGTTACCTGGACAACAATGCCAACATGTTCAAAGCAAATGCAGAACTGCGTTACAAAATACAACCACACCTGGAAGCTATTTTCTCCGGGACCTTTGGCACCGGCAACGTGGTATACACCAACGATACCCGTTACCAGCTGAAAAATTTTAAAGTAGGCCAGTACCGTGTTGAACTGAAATCGGACAACTGGTTCTTCCGCGCGTATACCACGCAGGAAAATTCCGGGAATACACTGATCGCAGGTCCAACTGCCCAGCTGATCAACGAAGCCTGGAAACCCAGTTATGATCCCAATACCGGCGACGGTTGGTATCCTCAATATACTGCTGCATTGCTCGGGGGAATGGCCACCGGCATGGATCCCACTTCGGCAGCATGGGCAGCAAGACAGGCAGCCGACCAGGGTATGCCTGCATTGGGCAGCGCGCAGTTCAATCACCTGAAGGATAGTATTTCTTCCCTGCCCATTACACAGGGCGGTACGCTGTTTGAAGACCGGAGCAAATTGTACAATGCGGAATTCCAGTACAACTTCTCCCACCTGGTTCATTTTGTAGACATCATTGCCGGGTTGAACTGGCGCCTTTATCACCTCAATTCCAAGGGCACCCTGTTCCCGGACGACAATGGTCCCATTGATGTATACGAATACAGTGCCTATGTACAGTTTGTAAAAAAACTCATCAGCAATAAGCTCACGCTGAGCGCCTCCTTCCGCGACGACAAAAACACCTTGTTTGACCAGCCTAAACTCACCAGCCGTTTGTCTGCCGTGTATGAAGTAGCCAAGGACAACTATATCCGATTCTCCTACCAGAATGCGTATAGTTTCCCCAGCAATATCCAGTCGCTCCAGAGCACGCTCAACGGTTATAACAGTTATTCATCCGGGGGATCCAAACTGTTGCTCGACGGACACTATCACTTTGACCAGTACCCACCCTATACCCTGGCGAGTGTGGAAGCCTATCAGCAAACCAATGACCCATCACAACTGCAGCGCTTTATTTACAACGATATCAAGCCGCAATCGGTCAACGCGTTTGAGTTGGGATATTCCACCCTCATCAACAAACGGATCCTGATCGATGTGCTGGGTTATTATTCTACCTGGCAGAATTTTATCGGTTATACCGATGTAGCCAATACGCCGGGTACCAGCGATCCCAAAGCATTCCTGGACCATAGCACCTATGTACAGTATAACATCGCATTCAACGGCGGACAAACCGTAAATACGTATGGCTATGCGGCCAGCATCAGCTGGGCCCTGCGCAGGAACTTTCTGGTAAAGGCAAACTATTTCTCTGATTTCCTGCATAACAACAACAATAGCCAGATCAACAATTTCAACACACCCAACTATCATATCAACCTGGAATTTGCAAACACCGGTTTTGGCAACAAACAACGCTGGTCCTTTGACGTAGCCATGCGCTACAAACCGGCTTATTACTATGTGGTATCAGGCGGACTGGCCAATGGTACGGTACCGGCTTCCCTGGTATTGGATGCACAGGTGAGCTATAAAATGCCCGCGGTACATTCCACCATCAAGCTGGGTTCCACCAACCTGACGAATAAATACTATACCACCGGGGTAGCGAATCCTGCCATTGGCGGTGTATATTATGTAACTTATGCATACAATGTTTTCTAAACTGAAATCATCGAACCTATTCACGAATCAATCAATCACCGTTTTCGACATGAAAAATAAATTTCTATCCAACCTCGCTACCCTGGCCGTTTTGGGTTCTTTTATTACGGCAGGATGTAACCAGCCCGCGCAGGAAACTTCTGAATTCAAAACCAGCCTTGAATTCGGGCCCGGGCAGGAAAGCAAGATCACGGAAGCGTTTCTTACATTGAAAGACAGTACCGAGATACACTTGAAAGAGGGCCTGTATAAATTCGACAACCTTAGCCTCGCGCAGCTGAAGCATATTCAGCTGCGGGGCGACGGGCCCGATAAGACCATCCTTGATTTTTCCATGCAGAGCCAGGGTGGTGAAGGAATCCGTGTTACCGATACCAAATTTTTCACCATCAAAGACATGACCATCCGCGACGCCAAGGGCGACCTGCTCAAGATAAGCAAGAGCCGCAGCGTGGTGATCCGTAACCTGCATGCCATCTGGCAAAAAGCAGATTCCACCAGCGGCGGCTATGCCATCTATCCCGTGCTCTGCCACCAGGTGTTGATCGACAGCTGCTTTGCGGAAGGTTCTTCCGATGCCGGCATCTATGTGGGGCAAACGGATAGTGCGGTGGTGAGAAATTGTAAGGCCTCCCGCAATGTGGCCGGTTGTGAAATTGAAAACACCACGCACGCCGAGGTATACGACAACGAATTCTCGGGAAACACGGCCGGTTTCCTGGTATTTGACCTGCCAGGGCTGTCGAAAAGAGGCGGGTTCACAAAGGCCTATCACAATGATATCCACGATAACAACATCAAAAATTTTGCAAAGGCAGGCAGCTTTGGGACCTATTGGGGCGTTGGCAATGCCTCCCCCGGCAGTGGCGTGATCATCCTCGCCTGTTCCAACGTGGAAATTTTTGAGAACAAGATCAACAACAACAATTCCACTGCGGTTGCACTGGCATCGGGCCTGGCCGTTGATGACAAGGCGCTCGAAAAGATCAACGACAATTATTTCCCGATCTCCAAAAATATTTCCATCCATGATAATGTAATGACAATGGGGACCGCATTTCCCGAACCCGCCTACGCACATCATATCGGGAAACTGCTGGTGGGCATCGAACAAAAGCTGAATGCGGATGACAAGAACAGGAAAAACAAACGCATTCCCTTTATCATGTATGATGGCATCAGTACGAATATCCTCAATCATGGTAGGGTTGCCAACCCCGATTCGCTCTGCATCCGGCAAACGGGTGATAACATCTTTGTAAATGCCGACTTCCTCGATATCAGCAAGGCCGACAAATGGCACCCCAGTACGGATTGGGCGGCGTACAACTGTCATTGAGTGAGGCATCGTTGAGAAGTAGTATTAAGAAGCAGCAATGTCAAAATTTTGAAGTAATGAGTAAGCGTTTTTTTGTAGGGACCGGTGCTGTATCACTGGTAGCTCTTGGGTTGTTTTGGATACAGGGTTGCGGCAATGGACCGGATCATGCTGCCGGCTCAGCGACCACAGGATTTGTGTTCCGGGACAAATTATCCGACTATGGGTTTTTCAAAGGCAACTTAAAAGACCTGCAGCCTGCGGATGGGGTTGTTCGTTATGAACTCAGCACACCGCTGTTCACGGACTATGCGCTAAAAGACCGGTTTATCGTGGTACCGGCGGGAAAAACCATCCGGTATACTGCGCAGGGCCCGCTGGATTTTCCCGACTCCAGCATCCTTATTAAAAATTTTGCGTAT
>DATJYH010000142.1:0-5366 GCA_035499675.1 Puia sp. | reverse complement strand
TATGCCGATTTCCTTTGTTCTCTTTTCAGCCGACAGCACCGACAAACCAAACAAACCGATACAGGAAATAAAGATGGTTAACAAAGAACTGAACAGGATAATCTGTTTCCATTTGGCTTCAGCCTGGTAGCTCTGTTCATTTTCTTCCTGCTTAAAACTGTAGCCAAACGGATCCAGGGGAAATAAACTTTTATATGTCTTTGCTATGTACTGCAGGCTTGAGGATTCAGTGCCCGGTTTTATTTTTATATATACCATCCCATACTGATTGCCGGGACTCATCGTAAACAACTGCGGGGTTATCTTTTCCGTGAGTGGTTTAAAATGATAATCTTTCACAACGCCCACCACGGTGTAAGGCTGATCATTCTCGAAACTCGTTATCTGTTGATACAGGGGCTGTTTCCAACCGGCCTCCTGCACAAAAGCTTCATTCACCAGCACAGTGTGTCCTGAATCAGATGGAAAATCAGGAGAAAAATTCCTGCCGCTTACAACAGGGATTTGCAGCAAGGGTAGATAGGATTCATCTATTGTTTCAATAACCACATTCACCTGTTTATCAGCGCTGACTTTAACGGTATTGTTATTGAAGCCGCCGTTCCTCGGCGCAACGCCAGTTATATCGGGGTTTTTTAGCAAAGCCTGTTTAAACAACGCCGCTTCGTTGCGGGTCAATGGATATTTTCCCACGGCAATTAAATGACTGTCATTATACCCTACATTTTGCGTGGTGAGGTAGTTGAACTGCAAAAAAATGGCAATCGTCCCAATGATTAAAAATGATGCGAGCGTAAATTGAAATACGACCAGCGATTTTTGCAAATAGTTTTTACCGGCCAGGTGAAAACGGTTGTACAATGTTTCAACAGGGTTATAGTTGGACAATACAACCGCCGGATAAATTCCCGCCAGCAGGCCTGTGGTCACGAAAAGCGTTACATAGCCCATTACCAATTTTATATCTGCCAGGTAAGAAAGTGACAATGCCTTATTGGATAGCTGGTTGAATATGGGCAACACAGCTGCTGCCATAACAATGGCAAAACCAAACGCGATCAGGCAGAGCATAAACGATTCGCTAAGGAATTGAATCATCAGTTGCCCTCTTGTGCCGCCAATTACTTTGCGAACCCCGATCTCCTTGGCCCGTTTTACAGATCTTGCCACAGCCAGGTTCACAAAATTTATACAGGCGATGAGTAAAATGAACAGGGCAATGGCAGACAGGATATACGAAAACGCGGGGTTACTTTTATCGGAGAGTATTTCATCCTGATCCGGCACCATGGTGCCGAGATGGATAGCGGCAAGCGGCTCCAGTACGTGCGCATAGGCAATATTTTTAGCTCCGTATTTAACGGCCATTTCATGGATGGTTTTGCTGGCATCCGCTTCAAACACTTTATTCATCTTAGTTTCTACAGCCTTCACCTGTGCGCCAGGCGACAGCACAACAAAGGTGCTCAGGGAATAATTGAACCAATTGCCATTATTGCTTTCATCCGATGCCGACACTTTTAATGGCAGCAGGACGTCAAATTTTACAGACGAGTTTTGCGGGCAGTTTTTTGCCACTCCTGTTACAATATACGGCACAAATTTGTCATCGTTTTTCAGGAACATTGTTTTACCCATTGCTTCCGAAACGCCAAAGTATTTTTTGGCCATGTTCTCCGTAAGAACAATTGAATTCGGCGCTGCAAATACAGTTTTTGGGTTGCCGTTTACCAGCGGGAATGTAAATACAGAAAAAAAACTCGTGTCTACATAACAAACTCCCTGCGGTTGAACGCCATTTCCGGTTTTAATATCCTTCAGGCCCGGCTGGAAACGTGAGTAGCTCTGAATTTCAGGAATTTTTGCTGCAAAACGCGGCCCCTGGAAATAGCCCGTATAACTGCCATTATGAGTACCCCCATCGTCCCTCGATACCTGCCTGTCGATGCGGTAAATCCTGTTCACATTTTTGTGAAAGCGATCATAGCTTACTTCATCTTTTACATACAACATGATCAGCATGGCGCAGGCCAGACCCAGACTTAATCCGGCGACATTAATGAAGGAATAAATCTTGCTGCGCAGCAGATTCCGGAAAGCGGTTTTAAAGTAATTATTAAACATGGAAATTGATTTAAGACAGCAGTAAATCGATGGCTGGTCTCCGGAGAACCGTCGAAATGTATGCCGAATGCCGAGGCAGATGATTTACAGGTCAGTAATTGTGAAGATCTATATGAACGGGTCCGGTTTCGATACAAAACTGTCCGGTTTTGATACATGGCCAGGGAAATGCCTGCACAGCGAAACATCAGCCCCACGCAATTGGGTGGTCAACCTGGCTGATGATCTCCCTAACCCGCTAAAACGGCTCACCGGTAAACGAAAGGCGAGATGCTGTATGCCGCATGGGGGTGGCTGGGAGATAATCATGGTACATGCTTTGACCAAAACAGGCTGGATGTGTTCGATGAAGGTACCTCCGTGATATGATCAGGCAAAGATAAATAAGACCCGTCTCTGATGTTGAAAAGTGGCACGAGTTGTCCGGTGGGCATCGGAGCGACTGCTTAATGAAAACATCCGCGCCCAACCGGATCACTCGTGCCTGATTCGGCCGGGTGTGTTCCACAACCGCGTTGCGCACCCACGAACCACACTAGTTAGTATGACGATGCCCGGGAGCATTGACATCAACTTTTAGAATGGATTTGTAGGCGGCGAGTCTTTGCAACAGATCTTTGTTCTCTTCCACGATCCTTGCTTTTTCGGTTTCACCAGCGGCCAGAATAATATAATTGAAGATGGAATGCGATTTGTCCAGCACGGCGCCGGTGCTTGCCACAAATGGCTGATGACCGCCGGGCTGCCAGCCACCGCCGATATCGTGGTCATCAACACCCGGCGCATAAAACATGTAATGTGGCATCACCATATTTCCGATACCGCCGTCCAGATGGGTGCGCAACAAAGGAGAAAGCATATAGCAAATACCTGCCCGCGGCGGTGCCTGATAGGTCCCGTCTTTTACCCGCTGAACAATAATGTCGCGCAGCTGTGTGGGTGTGTATTTCCCGGAAGCACGCATGGCACCCACTTCCAAAAATACCTTTAAGATGGATTCGGATCCGGCCGAATCAAAACCGAGCGCGGCATACGTATCCTGCACAAATTCGCCCCGCTCCCATTCGGTCCGGTTGACGTATGCAGAGAACCCGTTGGTCCCCTTGCGCGCAAGGTAATAGCCCTTGCGCGGGTCGAGCAGGTAAACGGCAGCGCCGGCACGGAGATTGGGTGGCAGTGCACTCAATGCGTAGTCGGTTTCCAGGTCAGCAGGCATTTTATCGAGCTCCCAGCTGGAGGAACCCTGTGCAAGATTCTGCAGGGAAAGCAACGTGAGTAGGGTTAGCAGCGAAATTGTTCTGGCATTTCCGCCCTGGATGATGGCGTAATTCATATTCCGGGATTTATCGTGATTGGATCGGATCGTTCACTGAAGACAACCAGCTTCCCGGAATCCGTACAATGGCTGCGGGTTAATTACATAAAAAACGGCCACCCCGCAATAAACCTGGATAATCCGGCAGCGAAGTTGATAATGGAATATTAATAGATTGATAGACAGGCAAATACGATGTGTGGCGTACAACCAACATTGCCATGCATCCTGGCGGTGGATTGATGGTGGTCTGAAAGTGGTTTAGTTTATAAAAATACCGCACCAAACAGGGACCATACAGGGACCAAACAGGGACCAAACTCGGACAAATGAGGGGTTTTTACGCAGTTTCGTCCCTCTTTGGTCTATTTTTTAGCCGGCAATCATGTGTGTTTAAATACCGGATGGCAGCTACAAGACCACATGGAATACCCTTCATGGGCGGACAGCCTGACTTACAAATTCGCATACCTGTTCCCGGAGGGCAGATATCCTTTATCCTTCAAAATATTCCCCAGCCTCTTGTAAAAAGCCGGATCTGCGGGCGTTACGCTTGCCAAGCCGTCAACATACCTGTTGTACAGGCTGAACAGGGCAGCAATGAGCACGGTATCATGCAGTTCCAGGTCGGTTGCCCCCGCCGCTCTGGCATCAGCTACCATTTGCTCCGTTACCAGTTTGCCATTCTTCCCGGTTGCTTTGGCAATCTTTAAAAGTGCTTTCATCTTGTTGCTCACCGGCGCGGAATCAATATCAGTTTTTACTTTGGCCGCAATGTTTTCATCACCCAGTAAAACATCCGCTGCCGCCGTATGTGCTGCGGCACAGAACCGGCATTCATTGCCCTGCGACACGATGGTTGCCATCAGTTCACGTTCGCCTTCACTGAGTGTTGACTCCCCTCTCAATAAAATTTGTGTAAGTTCCCTGATGGGTAATGCGGTGTCCTTCCGGTAGTCCAGCAAACCTGTGATACCCGGCAATTTTTCGCTTAGTGTTATATAGGGCATATAAATTTTTTACAAAAGTTATTGAATGGTGAATGACCATGGGCATCCGGCATGATCTTAATTCCTTTCCTTGTTCTCTTTTTTTGCCATCAGGGACAAAGGGATCCCGATGGCAAAAACCAGGATCAGCATGGGTTTGATGGCTTTGCTCCAAACAAAGGGCGAAAATTGAATCTTACTTAAAGTGGGCAGCACCAGGAAACGCATGGATGCCCATATAAACACACCATACACAATACCGATCAGCCATGTATTGTTAAATAGATTTTTCAAAGACGGATAAACGAGGTAAAAAAAGAAGGTATAACTGTAAGCAATAAAAAAGTGAATCAGCAACCCTAATGCTATCGGGTAGATGCCTGTGCCGGCATTTTCGCTTCCCAACGTGGCAGCTGCAATCCCTGTCAACACCTTACCGGGTGACACATGACTGGTAAACCAGGCATCAACAAATGCTGCGGTGATATCCAATGATCCCACAATCAGTCCGGCGATGGCTATTTTTTTTAGATTCATGTTGTACCTCCGGCAGTATTTTACATTGACCAGGATTTTTGCGTTAATTTCCCCCATAAAGTAACCTATTTATACAGAAATACTGTACCTAATTCACAAAACTGGTCCAACGAGTTTTTTGAGGACATACAAAACGGACTACATCTTTTTGTTGACTGATCATACAACAAGGGAGCCAATGGCCGCCCTTCAACCCGAAGAACCGGAAGGGCCAGTAAATTCATTTCTTTTTTTGACTGATGCCAACCATCATAGCCCACTGCCTCGTCCTAAAAAAGCTATACACTAAAAACCTAGTGTATGTCAACAAATCAAGTTCCAAAAGAGTTTCCAGGTCGTAAAGGCAAAGGCTGCCATTTTAGTAAGGCTGTAATTCTAGAGATAGTAAAACAGGTGGAAAA
>DATJYH010000141.1:0-7930 GCA_035499675.1 Puia sp. | reverse complement strand
AATAGAAAATGAGGGGTGGCTTTGGGAATTTCTATTGTAGCCACTGAAACACAGAAACCAAGTAACAGCCTGCATTTTTTTGTGCTTCTGCGGGAAAAAAAGCCACTCAAATACGGAATCAAATCCTCCGTACTTCAGTGGCGGCGGTCGCGGGTAATCAGTTCAGCTTTTTAGGGCATTCAATGCTTCCCCTTTTTCCGTAGATATTATCTCCGCGGGAGTTAAGACCGATGCTGACCCTTAAGCCGGTAAAATAGTACCAGTCCTTGTATTTGGAACCACCCCGGGTGGTGCCATCGGGCGGATAAGGAGCACCTCCTTTTACTTCATTTCCGCGATAGGCCATCTCCACGGCCTCGGGGCCCCTGGCCGCCAGCAGGGTGGTCTCATCCACATAAGTAGTGCTCACATCATCCAGGTAGTCCGTAAACAATTTTCGGAAGTTGATCTCGTAGGCAACGGTAACGTTATCGGTTACCCGCAGTTTAATACCGGCTCCAAACGGGATAGCCAGCTGTGTAAGATTATAGGGTTTCCGGTCGGGATATTCGGTAAGCCCTTCTCCTTCCGTACTCAGTGGTTGAAGATATACTTTATTGCCCATGGTGTCATAGGCAAAAGGATTAAAATGATATACCGCCAGGCCCGCAAAAACATAGGGCGAAAAACGTTTGCGGCTCAGGTCGAGGAAATTGTATTCCGCCAATACATTCCATTCAAAGATATCGGTTTGAAAACTAAGATTGCGGGGTTGCAGAGAGGCTTTGTTGAACTGGTCGGAGGCGCCTACATGGAGGTAGTTCAAATTGCTGAGCAGCGAAAAATTGCGCGTCAGGTCGTATTGCACGCCCGCTCCAAAAGACGCATAGGATTGATCCAGCGTAAAAGGTTTTGCCTGGAGATCACCCGAATAATTAGAAATGCCACCGTACAGATTAATGTGAATGCGCTGGGCTTGCAACAAGGTCGGCGCCAGGAGACCCAGCAGGAAAAATTTCTTCATACCTTTTTGTTTCGTTGACCAATAGAGTACATGGCCTTACACGGAATATGGATTCACGTCAAAAAAGGTTTGTTACATGGAAGATTGGAAAGTGGACCCGGAAGTCGACCCTATAACGCAAGGATCACGCCAAATATTGGCAGGCAAAAAGTTAAAAGAATGCTTAATTTTTTGCAAGTTATCAAGTTTTGCCGCATTTGTTACATATCGGGAAGCATTTCTATCCACATCCCGGCAAAATCCTGACAATCTGCCGGTAAGGAATAGCTGGACAAGTTAAAATAGCCCGGAAAAAAATTTTCCCGTCTCCCGCTTGCTACTGACATAGGGTTGTCAGTATGCCGCTGTTGTTTTGTAAAAATGTCCTGTTATGCAACTACTTTTAAAATTTATAATACGGGGGGTTGCCCGCCTGTGCATGTTTTTTCTCGGGTATACCTGCCTGGGCCTGCTTAATAGCAGGTTGCGGAGGCGAAACAGTTTGTTCTCTCCCAAAGAGCTGTATTTTTATCGACCTGAAAGGCAGGCCTGCTGACCATTATGAAAATCGCTGACATCATACGGTTTCGTTTGCAGTTGCAACAAATCAGTTCCAGCATTTTCCGGGAGCCCTCATCCCTGCTGTCCTGGCTGGGCGCTGTACAGGCACAGGACTATCATGGAGGCAAATGGGCCATGGGGCTCAGGTTGCCCGGCATTACCGATGCGGATATTGAGCAGCAGATCGCGGACCGAAGGATCGTGAGGACATGGTCGCTGCGTGGAACCCTTCATTTTATGGCTGCCGGGGATGTCCGCTGGATGCTCGGGCTGTTGCAACCCCGGCTGTTGAAGCTACAGGGGGCACAATTCCGTAACCTGGGCATGGACGCAGCTTTTTTCAAAAAGAGTCATGCCGGGCTGGTTGACATTCTTGGAGAAACGGGGCCGCTCACGCGCAGCGAATTGAAAATACAATTGGGGAAAAAAAAGATTCCTACCCATGAGATGCGCATTAACTTTATTTTGTGGAAGGCGGCAACAGACAGGCTCATTTGCCTGGGCCCCAGGAAGGGCAAGGAATTCACGTATACCCTGCTGGGGGAATGGGTACCGCAACAAAGCCAAATTATGCAGGATGAAGCGCTTGCCAAACTCACCCTAAAATATTTCAGCAGTCGGGGACCAGCCAACCTGCAGGATTTTGGCTGGTGGTCCGGGCTGACCGCGGCAGAGGTCCGCAACGGCATCGCCTTATTGGGTAACCAACTGCAAAAAATAGCCTACAATGGTCAGCCTTATTGGATGCCCGCCGATATGCCGGATGAAAAACCCGCCGGCCATGCCATTTACCTGCTGCCCGGTTTTGATGAATACCTTGTCGGCTACAAGGACCGAAGCGCCGCATTACGCGAAGAACATGTTTCATTGGTGATGGGCACGGGGAACGGGGTATTTGGCAACACGCTACTGGTAAATGGTCGGGCGCAGGCAACCTGGAAACGTCAATTGAAACGCGACAGCGTAGTGATCCAAACAAAACCATTTTCCGGGTTGAAAAAAACCTGGATGCCGGGGCTGCGAAAGGCTGTGAAGCGATATGAAGAATTTCTTGGCCTGTCGTCATCTTCAATTCTCCTCTGACTATTTGGGAACAACTACCTGGAGTTTTACAACTATGCTACTAAAGGATCTTCCCATCGTTTTTCGACTATACAAGACTGATATACTAAAGGATGCCTATCACCAACACTTCCACGCCCACCCCGGGCAGATCGGCCCAATCCTTTAGCATCTCGCTGTTAATGGGCTCATAAATATCCTTCCTGGCCGGCTCCCCGGGAAGCTCTCTGAGCGGCATCAACTGGATAAAACGCGGATCGATATAGTCCTGGCGCATATCCCGTGTAAAAGCTTTAACCTGTACATACCGGTATCCTTTTGCAGCCAATTGGCGAAGAACCGGCCTGGATAATTGCACTGCAGCGTCAAATTTCCGAATCGTTTCTTTTTTCATGTTTTCAATTTGAGGTTCTGCCACAGGGGCTACAAGGTCGTGACCGTTTCTGTTAAAAAATCACGGATTTCGTCTCCCATGCTGAGATCCAGGCCTGCTTTCCGTCAGCAGCTTTTCTGCTCTTTGGATCGCTTTTTCAAAGCTGTCGGTCACGTTTGCCTTTCCAATGGCAAACAATAGCCTTGCCTTTGCCAGTTCCTCCATCACCTGCCTGCTATGAACCTCCGAAAGTATCAGCCTGGTACCCTCCATTTTTGACTCACGGTTCACTTCGGCAATCACCTCGATCCCGGTACCGTCGATGATCGGGACATGGCGCATGCGAATGATAAGTACCCTGGGAGGTTTCTCCACGTACCGCATAGCGTCTTTGAATTTATAGGCCGCACCAAAAAAAAGCGGGCCGGTAATTTCAAATACCTGCAGATCGGGTGGAAAAGAATAGCTGCCGGTCAGGCCAGCTTCCTCGTCTGCCTGATCGTCTGCCGGTTGCCCGGTCAACATTTCCACATCGGAAAATTTGATCATGTTGCGCACAAACAGGAAAGCGGCCAGTAACATGCCTATTTCAATGGCAATGGTGAGATCAATCAAAACGGTAAGAAAAAAAGTGATCAGGAGGACCGCGGTATCTCCCCGTGGTCCCCTGGCCACGGACAGAAAGCCCCTCCATTCGCTCATATTGTAGGCAACATATACCAGGATGCCCGCGAGGGTTGGCATGGGAATCCAGGACGCCCATCGGCCCACAAAGATTAGAATGAGGAGCAACGTAAGAGCATGTACCATACCGGCAACCGGAGTCCTCCCCCCGTTTTTGATATTTGTTGCCGTTCTTGCTATCGCGCCCGTTGCAGGAATTCCTCCGAATACCGCGGACAAAATATTAGCCGTTCCCTGTGCAACCAGTTCCATGTTTGAGCGATGATTCCCCCCGATCATACCATCGGCTACCACTGCCGACAGCAACGATTCAATACCTCCCAACAGGGCAATGGTGAAGGCGGGCTGCACCAGCTTTTTGATGCTGGCAAAATCCAGTGGGGGCATGACGGGCGAAGGCAATGAAGAAGTGATCGATCCAAACCGGCTTCCAATACTTTCGACGGGCAAATGCAACCATTGTACAACGATCGTGGTCAGGAGGATCGCAACCAGGGAACCTGGTACCCGGCGTGTTATATTTGGCCATATCCAAATAATTACCACCGTAGACACAGCGATCACGAGGGCATACGGATTTACCGAACTGATATGCCCGAGAAAGCTTTTCCATTTCTCAATAAAATCTGCAGGTACTGCACCCATCCGCAGGCCCAGGAAGTCCTTTATTTGGGAAGAGAAGATGATCAGTGCTATACCGCTTGTAAAGCCGGTGATCAATGAGTAGGGAATAAACTTAATGGCCATGCCGAGTTTTGCAAAGCCCATGATGACCAGCATGACCCCCGCCATAAAAGTTGCCACAATGAGACCGTTTGTGCCATACTGTTGCACGATCCCATACACAATGACGATAAAAGCTCCCGTAGGTCCACCGATTTGTACGCGGCTGCCGCCGAGGGCCGAAATAATAAAGCCTGCAACCACTGCGGTAAACAAGCCCTTCTCCGGGGACACCCCGGACGCAATGGCAAAAGCGATGGCCAATGGCAGCGCAACAATGCCGACGATCAGGCCAGCCATCAGGTCCCTGACAAATTGTTGCCTGCTGTAGTTCCCCAGCGTATCAACCAATTTCGGCCTGAATGTGTGAATTCCCGGCAACAGCAGGGTTTTCAGGCGGGTCGCTGTTTTCGGGCTGATTATTGCCATTCAGAGTTTATGAAGACGTTGCCTGACAAGATATATATTCCCCTTTACAAAGTTATCGGCAACAGCATCCCGACTGGGTGAGCATTGTCACGCTCAAATGTGAGTTTTGTCAATTTTGAAAACAGTAACTTTGATCGCGTCTATGAATTTACAGGGCATATTTCCGCTAGACAAATGGGATTTCAACAGCCGGTCCATCCTGCCGGATTTGCCGAAAGAAGATTTTAATATGCTTACGCGACACCAGAGTTTGCATACTTATGGAAAGGGAGAAGTCATATTTCGGGAAGGGGCTTACCCCACTGGTATTTTTTACATTCGGACAGGCATGGCTAAAAAATACAAGGTGGACGCGGATGGCAAAGAACAGATCATTTATGTCGCGAAAAGCGGTGAATTGATCGGGTACCATGCAATATTGTCCGATGACAGGTATCCCGATTCGGCAGCTGCCATGGAGAAAAGTATTGTTGCCTTTATTCCACGGGAGGACTTTCTGGAGACTGTTCAAAAATCGGACGTGTTGAGTAAAAGATTGCTCAAAACGCTGAGTCACGAATTTGCCGTCATGATCAACAGCCTAACCCTTTATGCGCAACGAACAGTCCGGGAAAGGCTGGCGCTGCAACTGGTTCTGCTCAGGGAAAAGTACAAACAGCAAGCGCAGCCGGGCCAACCCGTGGAAATCAATTGGTCGAGGGATGACCTGGCCAGCCTGGTAGGAACCGCCAGGGAAAATGTGGTGCGAATGCTCACCGAGTTCAAGGAAGCGGGCATTCTTGAAACAAGGGGACGAAAGATTGTGGTGCATGATGTAAGAAAACTGGTAGAGATCTCAAACTACAGGTAGTCTTCCGGAGAAAATTACCGCACAATATATTTTACCCATTGGGTTGTCGCATCATCGGCCTTAGGGAGCTTCTAAATAACCAGTATTGAAATATCCATGCGTTACAACGACGCTGTCCTCATTGCCCGCGAGTGTGCCATTAAAGCTGCCCCGGATAATATGCGTAACCGTATCCAGTGCATGAATCGTAACCGAACCCGCTCCTTCATATACATCGCCTGAATAAGATTTCCGCGCTATTGTGTTCTCGTAATACAAACCCGCTCCACCCCTGAGGCTGTAGGACTGCCCCACCCTGACTGTATCGGGTATGTCCAGTTCGATAGAAATAGTGTCATGGAGCCGCAACTGGTAGCCGCTGAGTACAATAAAGTGATTGGATTTTGAGTAAGCTGCAAATACATAATTGGACCTGAAACCTGATCCCGCCACATCGGCCATCATGCCATGTGCCACTACGTTTGCACTCTTGAATTTTTTAAAGCCGCTGACCGAAAAAAACAGAAAGGATAAAACGACCATAAAGGTCAGGTACAGGGCAAGGGTCAATTTTTTCATGAATAACGGATTTAGGGCGAACTGATAACCCGCAAGGGCGACGGTCCAATAGCAATTTTACTCATTAATTTTCGGAAAACCGAGCACATAAGGGTTAACCAGCAATCCAATCCGCTAAGGCACCGGACCCACTCCAAAGAATTTTACGCATACCTGCTGTATCGACCGGCGAAGACTGGATTATCGGGCTGCCCGCGACCCGTGCAGGCGTTGCCTTTTTTTCGGAAATTGCCTGCTGAAGTCGCCATTCGCCTGATTGATAAAACCAAACAGAATATGAAAAAAATAAAAATTGGAACCCATGTATCCTGGAATTCAGAAGCCGGCAGGGTGTCGGGCAGGATCATCCGCGTTCATACGAAGGATTTTAATTATAAAGGTTATACCCATCATGCATCCGAGGAGGATCCTCAATACGAAATCAAAAGCGATAAAACTGATCACATCTCCGCGCATAAGGGATCGGCACTCACGCGGCTCAGGGACTGAGTCGGGAGTCTGGCATTTTCCTCCTGGTGGACAGGGCACATGATGCGTGATACGAGACACGGGATGCGGGCTGAGTATTGTCTACCATGCCCAACAGAGGATGGTCAAATGTCATCCCCCTACTCGACCTAAAGCGGATTCGGCGAACACGGTCTGTCAACTGTCATTTGCATACTGGCCTTTGCATCGGTCCCGGCGATTTCACGCATATTCGGTAAATTTGAAAGAAGCGGAAGAGTAAGCAGGATACTTCCGGCTTTTTCCAGTTGTCCTGTAACCCGACAGCAACATGAAAATCTGCGTCGCACAGACTAGACCCTTTACCGGGGATGTTCAAACGAATATTGAACAGCATCATCGGCTTATAGGGGAAGCGGCATCCCTGGGAGCCGACATGATCATCTTCCCCGAACTTTCGCTCACCGGGTATGAACCGACGCTCGCAGTAGGATTGGCAACCAGTCCCGACGACCATCGTTTTGATACATTGCAGCAACTCAGCACTACGGCCGGCGTTGTGATCGGCGTTGGCATGCCAACAATAAATGTGGCGGGGATATGTATCAGCATGATCCTTTTTCAACCCGGCAATACCAGGCAGATATATTCCAAAAAATATCTGCACGCGGATGAGGAGCCGTTTTTTGTGAGCGGTGATAACCTGAGCGGCCTGATCCTTCACAAAACCAACGCGGCGCTTGCCATCTGCTATGAGTTATCAGTGCCTGAACATGCCGAACAGGCCTGGAAGAATGGCTCATCGGTATATATCGCCAGCGTTGCAAAAACGGCCCGTGGAATGGACCAGGCCAGCAACAGGCTTTCAAACGTGGCAAATACCTATTCCATGACGGTCCTTTTGTCGAACTGTGTGGGCCTTTGTGATGGCGATCTTTGTGCAGGCAGGAGCGCTGCCTGGGATAATACGGGGAAATTAATCGGGCAACTCAATGACCGGGATGAAGGCATCCTGATCGTCGATACCGGGACCCACCAGATGCTCACCAGGAAATTTTAGCGGAGTTCATAAGACCCAACCATATCATCGCGGTTTCAACCGCTAAATCCCGCTGCACAATGCCTCGTCCTAAAAAAGCTATACACTAAAAACCTAGTGTATGTCAACAAATCAAGTTCCAAAAGAGTTTCCAGGTCGTAAAGGCAAAGGCTGCCATTTTAGTAAGGCTGTAATTCTAGAGATAGTAAAACAGGTGGAAAA
>DATJYH010000140.1:0-2457 GCA_035499675.1 Puia sp. | reverse complement strand
ACCGTCTCAGCGTAATCATCATACATGTTCCTTCATTAAACGAACGCAAGGACGACATCCCCATCCTGGTGGATAAATTCCTGGCCGATATCTGCACAGACTATGGCATTGCCAAAAAAGCCATTGACGACGACGCCATTCATGCCTTACAGGAATACAACTGGACGGGTAATATCCGCGAACTCCGGAACGTAGTGGAAAGACTCATTATTCTTTCGGGGAAAACCATCAACCGCGGCGACGTGGAGAATTATGTACTGCCCAAAAAATAGCCTGGTTTTTATTTTCCGCAGGCAAAGGCCATCAATTCCTCCATCCCGGAAAGAATTCTCAGATTAGGATGGGAGTCCCTCACCACTTCTGCCTGGAGGCCGGATGCCACGATCTGTTTGTCGGGGAACCGGCTGGCAAGTGTTGAAATATATTTATCCGGTTCACAGCGGATCAGTTTGCTGATAAGATGAAAATACAGGTGGCTTACCGGTTGGTAGCTGCAGTAATAGGTCAATTCCTCCAGGTCGATATTGCAGCCGAAGTATACCGTAGGTATTTTGTTTTTCTTCAGCATATACTGCATAAAAAGCAGGGGGATTTCATGCAATTCCCCCTTCGGTGTAAACAACAATACCCTTTTCTCACCCGGCAGCGGCGCGCACTCCAGCCCATTGATGGCTACCTGAAGTTTTTTCATGATAAATGTGCTGGCGAAATGTTCCTGTGCAGGTATCAGGTGACCGGTCAGCCACAAAAGGCCGATCTTTTGCAAAAAAGGAAAAATGACCCGGGTGAAACTTTTTTCTACGCCATAATGGAGAATGATGTTGTGAAGTATCCTGTCAAATTGCTCCTGGTTGAAATCCATCGACGCTTCCAGCAGCTGGTTTACGTAAATACCGGTGGCTTCGGAGTTGGTGCTGATGTCGAGCGTCAGGCGGCAGATTTCTGCTTCCGATAATTCGGCAATCCCTGAAATCTTGTACCCGTAATGATAGAGATATGCGATGCGAAGCAGGTAACGCAGGTCTTCGTTATCGTACATACGATGATTGCCTGCCTTGCGTTTGGGGCGAACCAACCCGTAACGTTGCTCCCATATGCGCAATGTGTGCGCCTTGATGCCGCAGAGGTTCTCAATATCCCGGATCGTAAAAACGTTCATAACAAATCTGCACTAAGCTATGAATATTTTCTGCAATATTTTTTCCCGGTAACCTGCGGCAATGGCCTCTGGAAGCGGATTTAGGAAAACTTTCGCGATGAATATTTTGGCGGGCAGATTATTATGGTATTTTTGCCCCTTATAAAAGTTCAGGAATGACTGCACATCAGATATTTATTCTCGTACTCATCCAACTACTGCTCCTCCTCCTGCCCGCATTCGGCCTGTATAAAATGTTCGAAAAAGCAAAAGTGCCCGGTTGGAAAGCCTATGTTCCTTTTTACAATACCTGGGTCATGCTGGACCTGGCACAACGCCGGAAACACTGGGTATTCTGGCAACTGATCCCCATTGCCGGCTGGTTTATCACCATGGGTATTTATGTAGAATTTGTAAAAACATTTGGAAAGTTCAGGATCTATGAACATGCAGCGGCGGCGCTGGTGCCGGTGTTTTATTTCCCTTATATTGGCTACAATAAAGACGACCGGTTCCTTGGACCCGAGGTCGTTAAAAAACATAAAAAATCCACCACCCGCGAGTGGATTGATGCCGGTGTATTTGCCATTGTAGCTGCTACATTGATCAGGACCTTTGTTTTTGAGGCCTATACAATCCCTACCGGCTCTATGGAAAAAACACTGTTGGTGAACGATTTTCTTTTTGTAAGCAAATTCAGCTACGGTCCGAGAGTCCCCAATACACCACTGGCCGTGCCGTTTGTGCACCACACGCTTCCTTTCATCAATGCAAAATCATATGTGGAATGGATCAAAATACCTTATACAAGATGGTTTGCCCACCCGGTAAAAAGATATGACGTGGTGGTATTCAATTTTCCTGCGGGGGATACCGTGATCAATAAGGATGAGTTCCAGTCGGCTGTCACTTATTACGACCAGGCATTCATGCTTGGCAATGGCAATATGGATGAGGGAAGAAAACAGATCCTGGATGACCCCGATACCTATCCGCTGGTGGTACGACCGGTTGATAAACAGGAAAATTATATCAAGCGTTGCATGGCCGTGGCGGGCGATACGCTCCAGATCAAAGATGGGATTGTTTACGTGAACGGTCAGAAGGCGCCCATTCCACCCGAATCGGAAATGAGGTACGATGTAGTAACAAAGGGACAACCCCTGGACGAGGACAGGTTGAAGGAAGACTATGATTTTTCCGATTTGTCGGTGGAGCTCGAGCCAAGAGGCAACGACGGAAAGCATTTCGAGATGCTGCTCACCGAAAGAGCCAAGAACAAAATGATCCAAAACGGTTTGATCGACAGCATCATCCTG
>DATJYH010000139.1:0-2238 GCA_035499675.1 Puia sp. | reverse complement strand
CATCATCTATTTCAGTATCCGTGGGACCAAATGGCCACGGAAAAGAGAATGGAATGCCATCGTGGTACTTAGTTTGCTGAATTTCTTTCTCACCAATGGCCTGACCACCTGGGGTGTGAAATATATTTCGGCAGGCTTGGGCGCCATCATCGCCGCCATTTTTCCACTTTGGCTTGTTGTATTTGCATTATTCCGGCCTGGAGCGGATATAGCCTGGAAATCACTCCTGGGCCTGCTACTCGGATTTGCAGGAGTTTGCGTGATTTTTTTTGAGCATCTTAAAGACTTTTTCCTTCCCGATTTTCGGTTCGGCATCCTGATTTCGCTGGTGGCCTCACTGTCCTGGGCTCTCGGTACCGTCTATACCAAGAAACAGGCCAGGCAGTTCAATCCCTATTTCAGCATCGGGCTCCAGATGTTTTTGTCAGGGTTCCTGTTGTACACGCTCAATGAATCTGCAGGCCAAAACATCCCGCTGAGCAGCATACCCTGGCAGTCCTGGGCATCCATCGGCTACCTGCTGGTCTTTGGGTCGGTCATTGGATTTTTGACCTATTTATATGCCCTGCAACACCTGCCCACACAACAGGTTTCCATTTACGCATATATGAACCCGGTAGTAGCTGTGCTTGTCGGTGCCATCCTGTTTGGGGAGAAACTGACGATTTTTATCAGCCTGGGAGGCCTGGTTGCACTGTATGGGATATACCTTGTCAACGACAGCTATCGTCGCAAAGTGATGCCGGAACCCGGCTGATCCCTGGTTTGGGATTTCCCATTTACATATCCCAGTACACTTCTTCCTTCAGAAATACTTCGTATACCTCTTTCCAGCCGGTAAACTGGGGATCGCCGGCCAGGAATTGATTGTGCCAGATGGTGACCATCATACCATTGACCTTCTTGATGGCGTGGTAATAGTTCATCAGCTCATGGAATGCTTCCCTGGCGGCAAGTTTTTGTTCGTAAAAAGCATTGGCATCCATAAAACAAAATGGAAACAGCATCAACCCGGTTTTCTCCTCGCGTTCCAGGTCGTACCAATGAAAGGAGGAGGCCACGGAAGCCCTGAAACCATTGATGGTGCCATAGCCCATTGAAAATTCCTTTTCTATCCCCATGCGGCTGAGCTGCCGGTAAGTTTCGGGCAGGGTGAACCGTATAAAATGCTGCCTGCTGTATACCACTTTTTTACCTACCAGGTCACCCAGCCAGTCAATCTCATCCTCCAGCAGGCCGGCATCGTCGCCGCTCTGCCAGGAGGGATGGATCCCTATCGTATACCCATTGGCGTGATAACGGATCAGGTCCCGGAAGGAGGAATTATTGCGGGAAATATTCCTGTCGTACAAATGTGGCTCGCGCGCAGCAAGAAAAAAGTAATAGGCCCGCATCCTGCAATACAAATGGACCGAGTCGAGCCATTCGTAAGCATCATAGGGATCCTTTTGCCGTTTTATCAGCACCCGGCATCTCTCCCTGGCCGCCGCCCAATCGCCTTTTAGCAACGACCTGGCCAGCCCGCCTGCATTTCTTCTCCAACCCTTATTCAGGTAGGCATAGGCGATGTCTATATCATATGTGGGAATGAATTTGAAAGAAGGACGGTGAAATGCAATCGAAGGAAATTTTTCCTGCAGCGCTTTCCTGAATTCCTGCAGCCACACATTCACCAGCGGAATATGCAGGAATCCCTCCCTGAATGCGATGGAATTCGTATGCGCATACCTGCCATATTCATCCTTTTCATGAGGCAGGTACTCTTCATAACGGCTCAGGAGGTAGAAACTCGCCGCAAAAATATCAAACGGAAAATCTCCCGAGGTTTCAAAAAAAGCCTTATGGTAATTGAGATCAAAACATTCAATTGCCCGGGAACGAATGCCCGTTTCAAACAGCAGCGGGGTTTTGCGGATAAAAAACTCTTCTTCCGAAATTTCCTCATCCGAATAATTCAGCTTGGGATGCGCATCTTTTGCAAAACCCTCCCGGTCCGTGGTAATCGACAGGGTATCACCAAACAACTCTTTATTGACAAAATCGACAATGTACTGAAGGCGGGGCGTATTGTATGGACTATATAGCAGCATGTACTGGGTTCTTCAAAAATAAAAAAGTCGGCATAAATACCGACCAGAAAATTTACGCGGAAAGACCGTATTTTCTACCGGCCCTGTTCGCTCCAAAGTTCATTAAAGGTCTTATCTGCAAACTGCAGATCGCCCCGGTGCCTGGACC
>DATJYH010000138.1:0-3327 GCA_035499675.1 Puia sp. | reverse complement strand
GGGTGGTGAGCATGCGGAAAATGCTGGTCTTACCGGCACCGTCCGGACCGATGAGCCCAAACAATTCTCCCTTTCCCACGTCAAAAGAAACCTTGTCCACGGCCACCTTTTTTTCCCTGCCGTACACCTTTGTGATATCCTTGAGTACTACCGATTGCATGGTTTAGAATTTTACCTCGCCGTACATGCCGATCTTTAGATAACCATCGTTCTTCACCCTTATTTTCACCGCGTATACCAGGTTGGCGCGTTCGTCCTTTGTCTGGATGGTTTTGGGTGTGAACTCCGCCTTATCGCTGATCCATTCAATTATACCATCGTATTTTTTATATTTCCCGGTGCCATCATCCACCAGCACGGTTACGGCCTGGTCGAGTTTGATTTTTGCAAACTGGTCACCGGTTACATAGGCCCTGAGTTTGATGATGGACAGATCGGCAATTTTGTAGAGGGATTTTCCGTTCGTGGCCATTTCATTTTCCTCCACATATTTTACCAGCACGGTGCCGTTGATGGGGTTGATGATCCTGGACTTGTCCAGTTGGTCGTCGATCTGTTGGATCTGTACTACCAGCGGCAACACATCGCCACGGAGACCGGAGGTTTGTGTTTGCAGCACAGAAGTCTGCGCCGCCTCCTGTTTGCGGATCACGTCCAGTTGTTTTTGGGCTTCCTCCAATTGTGTGTTGGCATCATCCAGCTGTTTGGTGGTAGCCGCATCCGCTTTTACCAGGTTCTGGAGGCGTTTTTGTTCACGGACCGCAGCATCCAGGTTGGTTTCCGCAACCTTGAGCTGTTCCTTAAAAACTTCTGTCTGGACACGGATATCCGGAATTTTGGTACCCGTAGCCCTGATTTGCGCTTCCAGTTGTTTCTTCTTCAGGTACAATTGCACAGTATCAATATAACCAACCTGTTCGTTTTCTTTCAGGACTTGTCCTTCTTCCACCCGGAACGCTTCAATGGCGCCGGTGGCCTGCGCCGGTACAATGGTTTCCACGGCTTCAAACGTACCGGAGGCATCATAGGCGTCCTTGTTGCCCGAACAGGAGACAAGCAGTAAAGCATATGCGAAAAGAGATGTCAGCTTATTCATGATGAGGGGATTTATGATTAATTTCCTGTAGTGGTTTTTTGTTGATAAACGGTGATCAGCAACTGGATCTGGTTGAGAATTTTGTTTTGCCGGGCCTGGTCTTCCGCATTCACCTGGGTCAGGTAGTCGTTGGTGGTGATGACGCCATTTTCCAGCTGGGCGAGGGAGCTGTTTTTTACACGGGCGCGCAGGTCAATGATCTCATCATCTTCCTTCAGCAGTTGTTCCAGCTTGTTGATGCCCGCATTTTGATTTTTCAGATCCAGGTTGGTATTGAAAATAAAGGTTTCGCGCTGCAGATCGATGTTCCGGCGGTTGAAGTCAACCAATGCACGCTGCTTTTTCTGGGTGTACAGGCCCGTGAGCGACCAATTCAGCCTGACGCCACCCATATAGAAGGGTGCAAATTCATTTTTCAGCAGGTCGAGCCCGGGCAGGCCCGCACCCCCCTGTACAAACAAATCAAACCGGGGGAGAGTGGCAGAGTTGATCTTTTTGGTCTGAACATCGAGGCCCTGTCGCTGGTAGTCGTACATCAGCAGCTCGGGTCTTTTTATTTCCTGTGAAACGCTGACCAGGGGCGGTTTTACAAGGGTAGCGTTATCCGTGGGCTGGTTGATGAATACCGCCAGCATGTCCATATAGGCCTTGCGGGTGGATTTCAGGCTGATGGTTTGCTGATCCGCCTGGAGGAGTTCTGCTTTCAGCTGATCGGCGCTGCTTTTCAGTGCAGTGCCATTGGCGATGGAAGCTTCAATTTTCTTCAGCCCCAGCTCGATATCTTTTTTGCGCAGTTCATTCTGGGAGATCTCCTCATCCATCAGCAGGCTGCCAAAGAAAAGATCATTGACCCGGCCCTTCAGTGCATACAAATCCACTTCCAGTCTTTGGGAGTCCACCAGGGCATCTGCGGCATAGCCCCGTTGCTCGTTTTTGATATTGCCGCCATCATAGATGGTTTGGTCCAGTTCGGCATATATCCTGTATTGCGTTTTGTTGAGTATCGGGATCTCAACCCCGATAATCTTGATCGGAACAGTAGTTACATCCGACTGGTGAGTCAGCTGCCCGTATACATTTAGCTGTGGCAGGTATCCCTTCCCGGCATTTTGGATGGAATACTGTTTTGTTTTGGCGATAAGGTCGTGTTGCTTCAGCATCGGGTAATTTTTCCTGGCCAGCTGGTAGCAATCCTCGATGCTGAGGTTGTTTGTTTGCCCCCGGCTGCCAACTGCCAGCAGGATCGCGGCTGCAAGCACTAATACGTGTTTCATATTAGAATCTTTATTTATCAGATGTTTTAATCAAATGTTTAAGATATATCCAAAAAAATTTACTTTGTCTGGAGCATGGCCTTGATCCATTTTGGGATCAGCTTCCTTCTTTCATCCATGAGCTCGTCAAAACGTTCCTGGTTCAGGTTGCCCACTGCTTCCAACAGGGGCCTTGCGACAAAGGGAAAAATGGTGGAACCCAGCAGTGTGATGACAAAATGCATAGGGTTCACATCGGGGCGGTTTACCTGTAGTTGTTTGTACAGGACGGATTGCTGTAGGAAATTCCTGAACTCGAATTCCTTTACCAGGTGGTCGCTGTTATGCCTGAGCTCGCTCAGCACAAAGATGGGCAGGTCCGGGTGCTGGGTCAGCATGTCGATGTAGTAGTTCACGAGGCTCTCCAGTTTTTTCTCCAGCGTGGTATCGCCGTCGTTGATGATGAGCGCGAGTCCCCCCAGCAGTGTCTGCATCTTTTCCATCATTACGATCTCAAATAATTTCTCCTTGCTGCGGAAATAATAGTTCAGCAGGGCCAGGTTGATGCCTGCCTCCTCCGCGATATCGCGGGTCCGGGTAGCCGAATATCCCTTCTTCATGAACACTGTTCTTGCCGCTTCCATGATCCTTTCTTCTGTGGATAACTCGGTTTCGGGCGTTTTTTTGTCGCTCATTGTTTTTATTTAACCTTTCTAACGCAAAGATATACAACAGAAATTGGATTAATCAAATTATTTAATCAAATGTTTAAAATAAATCCCAAGTCTCTGCTTCCAAGTTTAATTGTATTGATAATAAACTTGTTAACTCCGGCGCGAAATTTCAGCCGGTGGATAAGCAGGAAGAATGGGGTAAAAGTCTTTGATTCCGGGACTGGGAACAAAATTTACTTCGGTGTTACCGGACCGACTCATTACTGGCGGGCGGCGATCACATGAAGAGGATTCGAACCAACGG
>DATJYH010000137.1:0-6432 GCA_035499675.1 Puia sp. | reverse complement strand
TCCGGGTTTCCATGAGTTGATAAATTCGGTCCCCATTCGAAAAAAATTTGTCGACACTCAGTTCGTCGCTGACCCACAGATAAATCATCAGCGTACAGGCAAGACCGGTAGCCAGGCCTGCCAGGTTGAGCAGGGTAAACTGGCGGTCCCTGACCAGGTTTCTCCAGGCAATTTTGAAGTTATTTTTAAACATAGCGGTCAAATTACCAATGTACAAATGCTGTGTTAACAGTTTTCTTGCTGATCATGTAACAGATCCCGGGGATGTTGACCAATTTGCACATTTGCAAACTAGTCATTCGCTTCTAAGGCTTTTCGTTGGGTTCATCAACGCGGCCTTTACCGACTGAAAACTGACCGTTGCCAGCGCAATCAAAACAACCAGCACACCCGCCACGGCAAACATCCACCAGCCGATATGGATCCGGTATTGAAAATCCCGCAGCCATTGGTTCATGGCCCACCAGGCAATGGGTGATGCAATGACAAAAGCGACGAGTACCAGTCGGACAAAATCCTTCGACAACATGCCCGTAATGCTGCGCACACTGGCGCCAAGTACCTTGCGGATACCGATCTCCTTGTTCCGTTGCTCGGCCATGAACGCGGAAAGCGCGAACAATCCCAGGCAGGCGATGACGATGGCAAGCAGGGAAAAACTGGTAAAGATGCTGCCCATGCGCTGTACATCGGCGTACATGTTCCGGAAACTTTCATCCAGGAAGCTGAAGCGCAGGGGCTGATGTGGTGAGAATTTTTTCCAGACGGCAGAAACGTCCGCGATCACCTGTTTGGCGTCTGACCCATTCATCTTTACCGACACGATGGTGGAGTAGTTGTCACCCAGCACGAGGCTTAACGGACCTACGGTCTGTTTCATGGTTTCATAATGGAAGTCCTCCATCACGCCAATGACATGAAAATGCTCCCATCCGTTGGTAATTTCCTGCCCGATGGGTTGTTTCAAGCCCATCTGGCTGGCCATGGTTCGGTTAATGATGATGCCCGTGGAATCGGAAGCCATGTCCCTTGAAAAATCACGACCCTGTATAATCTTCATGCCCAGGGTTTTGATATAATCATAATCCACTCTCCATTTCTGCGCGCCTACACCGATGTCTTCCTTCTTTCTTCCCTCCCGCACAAACGTATTTCCGTCGCGCTTGGTGCCGGAAATGGGGAGATAGTCGCTCACCGTTACATTCTTTACCTGGGGAATACGCAGCAGTTCACTCCTGAAACTTGGGATCGTGGTATTTTTGTTCATGGTCCCGGTACCTTCTATCAACATTACCTGGTCCTTATCATACCCGAGGTCCATATGGAGGATATAATGTGTTTGTTTAAATATGACGATGGTACCGATGATCAGCACGATGGAGGTGGCGAACTGGAATACCACCAGCCCGTTTCTCAACACGGAATTTTTTGTTCCCCGGCTCAGTTGTCCTTTGAGTACGTTGATGGGCTTAAAGGCGGAGAGATAAAATGCAGGATACAATCCGGCCAGCACGCCAATGATGACGGAAGCACCGATCATAACCGGGAACAACCACCAGGCCGTCCATGGAATGCTCAGCGATTTTTCTGAAAGTAGGTTGAAATAGGGGAGCAGGAGTGCTGCGAGCAGGAATCCAAGCACAAAGGACAGCACGCTGAACAACAGCGATTCGGTTAGAAACTGTTTTATCAGGCTACTGTAATACGAGCCAACCACTTTTCTCAAACCTACTTCCCTGGCACGGTTGGCGGATTTGGCGGTAGAGAGGTTGATGAAATTGATGCAGGCGATCACCAGTATAAAACAGGCGATGGCGCCAAAAAGCCATACAAAGCGGATGTCGCCCTTTTGAAGACCGTCGTCGATATTATAGGAATACAGGTGAATGTCGCCAATGGGTTGCAAAAAAAGTTTTGCTTTTTTTACAAGATCATCCGCCTGCTTGTCGCCAGCCTCCTTCATCATCGGCAGGTAATATTTTGTAAGGATGAGTTTCAGCTTACCCTGAAGTTGTGCCGGGTCCGCATGGGGTTTTAACCGTACGTAGGTATAGTAGTTGCTGGATGACCACCATTGCTGCTCCCCTTTCCAAAGCTCGTAGTTGGTTAAGGTCAGCAAAAAATCATAGTGAATATGTGAAGTGGCCGGAAAATCCTGCATTACGCCACCGATCTTGTACACTTTGTTTTTATCATCATTCAAAATCATCAGCTGGCCAACAGGATTCTGATTCGGAAAATACTTGTCGGCCTTGCTTTTTGATATTACCATGGTATTGGGTTCGGCAAGAGCCTTTGACCTGTCGCCATAAACCATGGGTACCTGAAGGATATCAAGCATATCCTGATCGGCATAGCTGAATTTATTTTCATAGTTATTTTCCGTTTTGTCAACGCTTCTGATCTCATTACTTCCAGCGCCATAAAACAATTCATGCGGCATCAGGCGTCCTGATGCCTCCACTTCCGGAAAATCCTGTTTCATTGCCTTTGCCATGGGAGGGGGCCAGTCCGCACCGGTTTCCAGTTTCCCGTTGTTGTCGTACGCTACCGTTACCCGGAAAATGCGGTCTGCATCGGGATAGGACTTATCATAGCTCAGCTCATCCCTGATGTACAAGGCAATCAGCAGGCATGCCGCAATACTCAGGGCAAATCCGCCGATTTTCACAACCGAATACATTCTTTGTTTTCGCAACTGCCGGATCGCAATCTTGAAATAGTTCTTAAACATGTGGCTTGTTTTGGTGACGACAGGAGTACTATAACGATCAGCTTTTGTCGGCCGCTGCCAAATACCGCAGCCGGACGATGGGGTATGTATCCAAGAGGATACCAGTTATTTACCCCCATGCTAATCAATTAAATACACATAAATAATCAACCTGTATTGCCCGCTTTTGATACAGTTCCCGTTCGTTTTTGGCGTTCAGGCGAGCGTAGGGTAACAGGTTTACTGGTTGTTGTTACTGGCTTCCGGTGGAGGATTGAAATCCGGCTTTTTCTCTTCTGTACGGAGGAAACCGAAATTGTATCGCAAAGTGATCCCAAACCGCTGGCTGTCCTGCACCCTGGTGCCATTCACCCACACGGAACCCTGCTGCAGGTGAAAGTGCGAAACATTTGTTTTCAGGATATCATTGCCAAACAGGATGATGCTGAGTTTTTTGTTCAACAGATTTTTGGTGATGCTCATGTTCACGGCGCCCAATGTTTTCAGTTCGTAAAATTGACGGAAGCCGTTTACATACATCCAGGCATTGAGCCGGAAGTTCAACGTGGGGGTGGCATTAAAAGAATTTCCTGTGTAAAATGTCCAGCTCGTGCGGCTGTAATCAAGCACGGATCCCTGGTAAGATCCGTTGTAATGACTATAATTCACCTGCACGCCGGCATACATGAAATAACGATGACCCGTTGGCAGGCCACCAAACAGCCGTCCATAAATTTCCTTGTAGGACCCGAGGTTGTCGTAGGTGCGGAACGCAATGCCTGTATTGTTATTTTGATACGTGACGGGGCTGAACACATCGCTGGTATTGTTTACGCCGATGGCAAATACCGGGAAGTCATTATAGGTGGCATTGAGTTCCACATTGTTGGTAAACTGTGGCTGCAGGCCCGGGTTACCGGTAGAATAGGTAAACGGATCAATGAATTTCGGTGCCGGGTTCAGCTGGTCATACGTGGGGCGTGTAATACTGCGCCGGTACAGCACATGGCCTTCAAGCGGGTAACCCAGTATTTTAAACAGGTTGTGTTGGATGAATACATACGGAAAGAGATCATAACGGTCAATTGTAAACGAAGTGTCGGTCATGACAAGCTGGTGTCCGTTCATATTGGTGTGTTCCATACGCAGGCCGCCCTTCAGCGTAAAACCGGAAAGTATTTTGGTGAGCTGCAGATAGGCTGAACCGATCTGCTCGCGGTATTGGAAAGTATTGGTCTGGAAAGAATCGATCAGCTTGGGCCCCATGCCGGTTTGTTTGAAATAATCGGCGTCATAATCATTGCGCGCATAACTGAGTTTGAGCCCTGTTTCCAGCGTGAACTGCTGTTTCAGCTGCAGGGTCAGGTCCGTTTTAAGATTCAGGTACCGGGTATCTGCCTCCGAATGACCATTGCCATTAAGTATGGGAGCAACCGGTACCAGGTAGTTGATCGCATATACCTGGTTGTTGGGATTAGCGGAGTAATTATAATCCACTTCCCCGCTCCACTCGCTGCCCATGCTGTCGAGTTTATATTTTGCCACCAGGGTGTTGTTGAGAAACAGCGTGGTGCCGGTATTGCTGATGGGACTTTGCGTTTGCTGGTATACCTGTTGGGAGCTGCTGTCAGTCACCAGGTTGTCGCTGCTGGCCTGGCTGTTATTCCGGGTGTCGGTTAGGCGCAGGTCGTAGGAGATGTCGAACCTGTTGTTGAATACCATGTCGGCACCCGCACCGATATAATGGGTGATGGGTGAGTACCTGGTGAAGGAATGCTGCTGGAGCAGGGTATCCTCCCCGAGCACACGGTCGGAGGTGATATCCTCATAATAATTTCGATGGGTGTACTGGTAGGATAGATAGGTCCTGAGTTTTCCAAAACGCCGGTTGACACTGAACCCCGCAGAGAAACTATTGTATACGCCCTGGTCATCCCGCAGGTTCACGCTCCCCGAGGTCCCCAATTCCGTTCCCTTCTTAAGCACGATGTTGATGATGCCGCCGCTGTTGGATGCATCATATTTTGCCGAAGGCGTGCGGATGATTTCAATCCTGCTTACGCTTCCGGCAGGCAGGCTTTTGAGCAGGGAGGCGATATCATCTGTACTCATCTTCATTTGCACGCCGTTGATGTAGATGGTGGCCGGCGTGGTGCTGTTGAGGTATACATTGCCATCCTGGTCTACAATGGCCCCCGGTGTTTTTTCCATCACTTCATAGGCATTGGTGCTGCTGTTGGCAATGGGTTCCGCATCGATAATGGTTTTCTCCCCTTCCTGCCGAATGGCCGGTTTGGCCGCGGTTACGGTTACGGCTTGCAGGGACTTGCCGGCCGTCTTCATGGTAATTGTTACCGACAGGGACTGTTTTTGCACGGACAGCCTTTTTTCTGTTGTTTGAAACCCGATGGCGGATGCCCTGATGAGATAGGTACTATTGCCGTGAACGGGGAACCTGTTTCCGGCAGACTGACTCACTTGTGATTGAAGCAGTACGGAATCAGGCAGGGAGAAGAGTTGAATACTGGCGTTGATCACTGAATCCCTTCCCTGCGTCTTTAACCTTACCTCCAGGGTAAGTTTTTGCGCTGTGGCAAGATTACACAGCAACGCAAACAAACATGTTGCCCATAATTTATTTGCGAGATTCATTTTGTGGCAGGTAGTTGGATAAAGTTTGGGTGCGACCCAAAATTACGATATGGCCGACAATGGATTGCACGTTTTTGCGTGCGCAGGGTGACCTTGCGGACAACAATGTTTGCCCTTCCTTAACCAGCAAAATTAATTTTTACGATTCCGGACCGGCGTTTGCATGTTCCGGACACAAACCGACAACCCTAACCGAAGATGAGATGAATCAGGAATGGTGAGACTTCCACCGGTGAATCACCCTGCAAATGGAAAACCCGGCCCGGCCACCCCGATTTTTTTCCACCGGTAAGAAATTGGGCGCCGCATTCTCCGGAAAATATATAATTTGACCCCCTTTAGGGGAATTGGCAGTAATTTTGTCCTACTCTTTGCTGAACGCTTTCCTGATTTGACCTTACCGGCCGTCCTCCGGAATCGCTGACCTGATAATAAGGACGAGACACCTCTTTTATTTCCATACCGCGGTGAAAAGGAATCTCATTTCCTGGAATCATTACATACGGCCGATTCCTACAGCCCGGGTTGATGGATAAGTTTTTAGTTGTACGCAAACATCTATGGTATCAATACGCGCAGGATTAACCAGAAACAATAACACGGTATTCCCCAGCATGGCCTTTCTGCCGTGCATTTTTTATCTATTGTCGATACTGACGGTCCCGGCCCTGAGTTTTGGGCAGGGGGCTGGCCCGGCCGACAGTTTACCCTCGTTTACGCTTCAACAGTGTGTAGACTATGCCCTTCAGCATCAGCCGATGGTAAACCAGGCGTTCATCAACCAGCAGATCACCCGGGCCTCCAATGCCATTGCACTATCCGGCTGGCTGCCGCAGGTGAACGTCACCGGCAACCTGACGCATTACAACACCTTGCCAACAGTTTTTGTAAAGGACCCCAGCGGAAATATCACGGAACAGAAAACCGGTGTCATCAATACCGCTATTCCGATATTGTCGGTTTCTCAAACCATTTTCAACCCAGCACTGCTGTTCGCTGCCAAAAGTGCACCGCTTTATGTGAATCAATCGGAACAGATCACAGACAGTACCAAGATCGGCGCCGTT
>DATJYH010000136.1:0-3676 GCA_035499675.1 Puia sp. | reverse complement strand
CGGCGGGCTTTTTACCAGGGCCCGGGCAAGGAGCACCAATCGTTGCATGCCGGTAGACAACTGCCACAAGGGCTTGTGCTGCATCACTTCCAGCTGCAGCCAGGCCATCCATTTGCACACAGTGGCTTCCTGCGCCGTATCCAGGCGGCGAAACAGCCCGATCGTATCAAAAAGCCCCGAGGCAATCGCCTGAAAGACGGTGGAAGACGCTTCAAAATATAAATGCAATTCTGGCGACACATATCCAATCCGCCTCTTAATATCCCAGATACTTTCGCCCGTTCCCCTGCGGCGATCGAATAAATAAATCTCATTCGCGTAAGCCTGTGGGTGATCACCCGTCACCAAACTTAAGAGTGTCGACTTCCCAGCCCCATTTCGGCCCGACACGCTCCATCTTTCTCCCCTTCGCACGTTCCAATCCAGATTTTGCAAAATAGTCCGCCCTCCGTATTGAATATGCACATTTTTCATCTTTACCGCAAATTCAAACGTGGGTTCGCGAAGAGATGGCGGTGCGGGCAACGGCCTGGCGACAGGCAACGAGGTCAGAAAATGAAAAGATGGATCAAATGCAGCCCTGGGAATAGCCGCTCGTAAATTTCCCTTGTCCAACACGGCCACATGTGTAATATAGCCGGGCAACCGCTGCGGTGAAGTAATCAGCAGCATCCGGATACCGTGTGCGTCGAGATCTTTTAATACGTCCTCTAACGTTGACCTGCCCTCCGCATCCAGGCCAATAAACGGTTGGTCCAGTATCAGGAAATCTTTTCTTTGCAACAATGCCTTTAGCAATTGTAGCCGCTTGTTTTCCCCATTTGACAGCTGAATCAATGGTTCCTGCAGGAGCTGTTCGATGCGAAGTAATCTCAGGAAATCGGGCAACGACCATCTTCCGGGCGCCGTCTCTTCGTTACTTATATGAACCGCCAGGTCTTCTTCAACGGTAACGGTCTGATCAGCGTCAAAGGAATTGTAGCGCTGCTGATAATAAAAGTCACTCCTGTTGGTCAAATCCCGGAACCGGTGTTGTTGATCCACCACGGCTACCCGGCTGTGAAATGTCTCAGGTTCCCCGAAAGACGCGATTATCCTGCCTGAAAAAAAATGTCGCCCGCAAAGTGTATGCGCCAGGACGGTTTTACCACTTCCGGAAGGCCCTGTAACCGCCCATTGTTCATCACGGTGTATGGTAAGGTTGATTTGTTGCAATACAGGTTGCCCACTAATGATAACACCCAGGTTTTCAAGAGAAAGAAAAGAATCTGACATGGTGCAAAATTAAAGTCGCGGACTTGATGTTCCTGATGAAGCTAAAAATTACTTTTACTGTAAATTCGACCCATCAACCAAACAAAACAAACCTCTTTTGATTTCACAACAAACCATACAGCAGATATTAAGCCGGATCGATATCACAGAAATCATCGGCGGCTTTGTGCGCCTGAAAAAGAGAGGAGCAAATTACCTGGGGCTTTGCCCATTTCACAATGAACGGACACCCTCTTTCACTGTTTCTCCTTCGAAAGAAATTTACAAATGTTTTGGTTGTGGCCGCAGCGGCAATGCCATCAGTTTCCTGATGGAGCATGAAAAATATTCCTATGTGGAAGCCCTGCGGTGGCTGGCAAACAAATACAATATCGAGATCGAGGAAACAGAACTCAGCCCGGAGCTGAAACAGCAGCAGCAGGCAGCAGACAGCCTGTATATCATCAATCAGTTTGCGCAGAAATATTTCAGCGATGTGCTGTTCAATACGGAACAAGGGCAAATCCAGGGCCTTGGCTATCTGAAAGAAAGGGGATTCCGTGAGGAGATCATTCAAAAATTTCAGCTGGGTTATTGCCTGGAGGAACGGGATGCTTTTGCAAAGCACGCGTTGGCCGCACAATATAATCCCGATACCTTGCAAAAAAGCGGTCTGGTAGTGATCCGTGATGGCAGGCCGACCGACAATTACCGAGGCCGCATTATTTTCCCGGTTCATAACCAAACTGGTAAGATCATCGGCTTTGGAGCCCGCATCATCAAAAAGAATGATCACGCTCCCAAATACATTAACACGCCGGAGAACGAGATCTATGTAAAAAGCAAAATCCTATACGGATCTTATTTCGCCAGACAGGCCATCGATAAGCTGGATGAATGCCTGCTGGTGGAAGGATATACGGATGTCATTTCACTTTTCCAGGCGGGAATTGAGAATGTGGTAGCGAGCGGTGGTACCTCGCTCACCAGGGACCAGCTGCGGCTCATAAAAAAATATACCAACAACCTGACCATCATCTATGATGGCGATGCTGCTGGTGTAAAGGCTGCACTGCGTGGCCTGGATATGGCGCTTGAAGAGGGATTGAACGTGCAACTGGTACTCATCCCCGACAAGGAAGACCCCGACAGCTACGTAAATAAAGTGGGGTCAAACACTTTTCGGAAATTTGTGGAATCGAACAAGAAAGATTTCATCCTGTTCCAGCTTGAAATTGCCATGCAGGAAGCCGGGACCGACTCCGGCAAAAAAGCTGCTGTCGTAAACCAGGTGGCGGAAAGCATTTCAAAAATTGACAAAGCAGAAGATTTTACCAAGCAACAGGACTATATACGTCAGTGCGCGGAATGGCTGCGCATCGAGGAAGCAGGCCTGCATGCGCTGGTGAACAAACTCATCAGGGAGCGCATAACCAGGACCGAAGGCAGGTCTGCCAGGGAAACCGATACATCGGTGCAGGGCGGGGATTTGCCTTTGCCCGATAACGCGGATGATTCTCTCTCCCTGCTCAATAAGGATGAGCAGTCAGAACGCGCCATCATCCGGTCCCTGCTGGAGTTTGGCCTGAAGTCCTGGGATGATCAAAAGCGGGTGGCCGATTTCATGCTGGATGAATCGATAGACGAAGAAATGATTGACAATAAGGAACTGTTGACGATCCTGGAACGATACCGGGCCTGGTACCGGGAGGGTCTGGAGCCTACCGCCAAACATTTCCTGTATCAGGAAGACCAACGGCTGAGCAGCCTGGTGGTTTCCATCATGGACTTCCCTTATGAACTAAGCCCTAACTGGAAGGAGCACTATGAAGGCAAAATAGCCACCCGCGAGGACCTCTACCGGGAGGAAGTGCTTTCCACGCTCAATTACCTGAAGCTCCGGAAAATCAAGCGCCTGATCGATATGAACCAGAAAGACCTGGAAAAATCAAAAGGTACAGAGGAGCAGGCCATTTGTCTGCAAACCCATCAACACCTGAAGAATATGGAAAGGGAATTGCTGAAGGAGATAGGTACTGTGATTGTTAAATAACAGCCCTGAACAGCCTTCCAGGCCTAAGAATGACCCTGTGCGGTTCCCTCCATAACGGGGATCATTACCTGCTGGGCTTCGAGAACATAGCGTTCGGTGTACGCCACCAGGTAACGCAGCATATCGCCCAGCCTGAGTTTTACTACACCCGCCAGGGAAAAAGGGATTCTGATCTTTTCAAGGTCCTTGCTGTAGGCATTCCGAATAATATCATGCATGGTATCCATCTGCTGGAGAAATTCGCGGAGCACTTCTTTGCCGCCCGGGTCTTTTCCGGCGGGCAGGAGGATTTTGGGTACTCTCATTTTCAGAACTCGACCATCCGGCCGGGGTACCAGTTTGGAGCAAACCCAGTCCCCCAGCCAACCA
>DATJYH010000135.1:0-29516 GCA_035499675.1 Puia sp. | reverse complement strand
TTTGAGTCCACCTTTAGTTCAAAGGACAACCTTGTGACCCGGTCATTTTCGACCGTTACCTGCCGCCGGATGGTTTCATGCCCGACAAATGATATTTGAATTTCGTAGTTGCCCGGTTTCAGATGACGAAAATTGAAATTTCCTTTTTCATCCGTAAAGGCCGTCCGGTTGGTTCCCTGCAGGATGATGGTCACTTCCTGTGCAGGTTTGTGGTCAGCAGTCGTGATGCTGCCATTAATTTCTCCGTTCGTATCCCCCGGGTCGCGTGCAAAAAGAGGATGGCTATAGTGGAACAGGCAGCATGACAGTACAATGACGTGCTGAGCCATTTTTCTCATGAAACAGGGAGACATGTGTGTGACTTTGCGACAAAATTCCATCCTTGAAATTTGAACCGGGTCTGGGATCGGGAAAAAAAGTTTCGAAATAAGGAAAAATAGAAGGTCTGCAAACCGGTCCATTCTTCTCAAACAGCAACTACAACCGGGCAGAACGGTGAAAATATCCAGTCGCTGTTACCTGAGCATGACCGCATTGTTAAGCAGCCATGAATTTTAAACCAGCCATATGGAACCGGCCTGACTACACGGATGGCAGATATACATGTATATCCGGCTTTTTACGCAAAAACAAGGATAAACAGCGGGATCACCGGCAGTGAAATTACCACGAAAGTGGAGTGGTAAACCCCTGGCTTTCAAATTATTTTTGTGAACAGCCCTCCATCGATCCTATCCAAAGTCCCATCCGCTGATCTTTTTTATAAACACAAAGCCTCAAATATGTTTACCCCAAAATCTTCCAGCAACTGTATTTACTTCGTCCTTTACGTCCTGATCGCCGTTTGTTGGACGAGTTGCAGCAAATCAGGCAGTGGCACCGGCAGTTCCGGAAGCTCCGGTACCTCGGGTCAGATGACACCCACCATCAGTTCGATAGCCCCGGACAGTGGCGCCCTTAATTCCACGGTTGTCATTACAGGCACCAATTTCAGCAGCAATACATCGCAGGACCTAGTTAGCTTTAACGGAGTCACTGCAAGTATCAGCAGCGCCACTTCCACGCAACTAACTGTGGTTGTTCCGCAGGGAGCGGGAACGGGTGCTGTAAAAGTGAACGTGAATGGCCAGGGGGCAACCGGTCCTGTATTCAATTATATATACACGTACGTTGTCAGCACACTGGCCGGCGGGACTCAAGGTTTTTTGGATGGAACGGGAACCGCCGCGGAATTTGCAGATCCCTACGGTATTGCCGTTGATACAGCCGGGAACATCATAGTAGCCGATGACGGCAGCAGCAGTATCCGGAAAGTAACCCCTAACGGGGTAGTCACCACGCTCACCGGCGGCCCGGGTTACCAGGACGGCCCGGTTGCCAGTTCCCAGTTCCTGCACCCGCTGGGTGTTACGGTCGACGCCGCTAATAATATTTATGTAGCGGATGCGGGAAATCACAAAATCCGCATAATCAACAACAGTAACATGGTAACAACCATTGCGGGTTCAACAGAAGGCTACGCTGACGGCCCGGTTTCAGTTGCGCAGTTTGAGTTTCCCTGGAACCTGGCGGTTGCCTCCAATGGCAATATCTATGTCATCTGTGAAGATCCATACATCAGGGTCATCAGCGGGAACACCGTATCAACCGTCTACAACGGAAAAAACTACAGCCCGCCCTTTATAACCTTTGCTGACATCATCAATGGCCCCGGCAACACCCTGCTGGTGGAGGACGGAGGTTTTGATATTTACAGCCTTACCACGTCCGGAATGCTGACCGTACTGGCAGGTAATGGGCAATATGCTTATGCTGATGGCCCGGCCATGTCGGCTTCCTTCAACCACCCGGTCAGCATGGCCATAGATCCCCGGGGAAATATCATCGTGGCAGATAACAATAACTACCGGATACGGATGATCAGCCCTGCCGGCGTTGTCAGTACCATTGCCGGCTCAGGAGTCAAAGGGATTCAGGATGGACCAGGGGCCACAGCCCAGTTCGAAAACCCGTTGGGAGTGGCAGTTGATAAAAGCGGGAATATTTATGTGTCGGAAGATGAGTTCTCCTACCGGATAAGGAAAATAACGGTGGAATAAGAGCGCGACAGGCTCGCCGGTACAAATAATTATTATGGGTTTCCCCCCAATCATCATTATTATTTGTATTTTGGAGTATCCCGTCCCCACTCCTCCTAACAACGCTAAAAACGACCTGCCATGAATTCCCCATCCCTGTCTGGCGCCGCGCCGGTCAACCCATCCGAGCGCATAGCCATTATCGATAGTCTCAGGGGGATCGCCCTATTGGGCATTCTCCTGATGAATATCCCCTATTTCTCCATTCCCGATCCCGCGGCCGACAACCTGGCCGTGCTGAACGAACTGGGAACCATCAACCAGCACGTATGGTATGTGATCAACTGGCTGTTTGACGGAACCCAGCGGGCCATTTTCTCCATGCTGTTCGGCGCGGGCGTGATCCTCTTTGTATCACGCCTGGAAAAACGAACAACGGGCATGGCACCCGCCGAATACTTTATCCGTCGCCAGCTATGGTTGCTGGTATTTGGACTGTTTGACGCATTTGTATTGTTATGGAGCGGCGATATCCTGTTTGAATACGCCATATGCGGGATCATCGTGTTTGCCTTCCGAAAACTGCAGCCCAGATACCTGCTCATCGCGGCGCTTGTAAGCCTTTTGCTGATGACAGTGAGGGAGAACCGTGATTTCTACCAGGACAAACAAATCATCAGCAAGGGAGAGGCTGTTGCCATGATAGATACGACCAAAACCAAGCTGACGGATCAGCAGAAAGAAGACTTGGAGGCCATGCAGGGGTTCAAGAAAAAAGCGGATACCGCGAGTATGCGCAAAGAGATGGAAAAAAACCTGAAAGATTTCAGGGGAGGCTATGCCGGGTTGTACCGGAATGTCAGCGAATTAAGCACGCGCTTTGAACTCGAATTGTCTTACTACGGCCTCTGGGATATTCTCCTGTTTATGTTTATAGGAATGGCCTTTTTCAAATCCGGCGTGCTCACGGGCGATGCGCCAACACGGGTTTACTGGGGGCTGTGCATCGTTGGACTCGGCACGGGTTTGCTGCTTTCTTACTATCGGCTGCACCCCGCCTTTGAATATCATTTCAACAGGTATGAGTATCTCAAGCATACTTCATTCGCCTATTACGAAATTGCCCGCGCCCTGCGTTCCCTGGGAGTTTTTGGCTTTATCATGCTGCTGTACAAGTCCGGATGGTTCAAATGGCTGTTTGCGCTGACCAGGCCGGTGGGCCAGATGGCTTTTACAAACTACCTGATGCAATCAATCCTGGGAGGAATTATTTTCTATGGAATCGGATTTGGACTCTACGGAAAATTGCAGCGCTATGAAATTTATTTCGTGGTGTTGGCCATCTGGTTTGTGGAAATCTGCTGGAGTCATTTGTGGCTCCGGTCATTTCGATTCGGCCCGCTGGAGTGGCTGTGGAGGAGCCTCACCTATTGGAAAATCCAGCCGATGAAGAAAGAAAAATTGACCGGCCAGGTGTAAAAACGGGTCGGTGCAGGCACTGCACACGACCAGTTCCAACAGTTGATACAGACATCTTCATGATTTTTCCCTGCAGGTGCAAATCAGCATCTGCGGCTACACTGTACTAGTGCGCGGTCTTATCCAGGATGGGCAACAGGTCAATCAGGTTGTTGATGATGTAGTCCGGATGGGCTGACTCAAGCTGCCCGCGGGTGTGTGCCCCCGTGGTAATGCCGATGTTCAGCGCGCAGCCTGCATTTTTTCCTTCTTCAATGTCGATGATCGAATCACCTACTTTAACCACTTCCCTGGCCGATTCCAGCGCAAAACGTTTCATCGCCAGCAGGATCATGTCCGGATCGGGCCTGTTGTGGTGAGTATCTGTCGCCGTTACCAGGTCATCAAACTCCTGCCCGCGTTCCCATCCGAGTTTCCTGACAAGCGACTCAGCGGTTTCATGATTGTACCCCGTATTCAGCACCACCAAAATATTCCTTTCCTTCAGCGAGCGGAACAATTCCACCGCGTTGTCCTGTGGCAGTATGTCCTGTGTAGCATAGGCATGGGCCAGCATGTGCATAAACCGCCCGTAGATCGACTCTGCCAGCGCATCGTCGTGCTTTTGGAGATAAACGGCCAGTATACTTTTGATGGCCTGCAGTTTTTCCTTGCCGGCCCCTTCCGACAATACCTGCTCCAGGCTCAGGTCAAATCCTTTTTCATTGATCGCCTTTTGAAGCGTTTTGTACACCACGTTATTCTCATTGACCGTTGTGCCGGCCATGTCAAAAACAACCATCCTGATCATACTTGTTACGAATTTATTTGATAATTATTTAACAGCGTTGATACATAAACGCCCCTCCTGCTCCATTCACTAATTTTCATCCAGAATTAGCATTTTGAGATGAATTCAATAAAAACACAGCGTGAGCAAATTGTTAATTCATATTAAACATTAATAAAGTAATACTAAACAGTGCAACCCGGCGATTCGAGCAAAATTATGGCAGTTCCCTGTACTCAACAATCGGATCGAAAGAACCGGCGTATCGTCCGATTACAATTGCGGACCCGATCATGTGAAGATGGGCAATCCAAAAAGAGACTCCCTTACCGGTGCAATCCGTTTACAATATTCCTGAAGAGCTTTTGAAAAGAAATCTGGAACTTCGGTTTATGCCTGAAGTTACAGGGCTCGGAGACGCCATCAAACAGTCCTCCCCGCTCTATTCATTGATCAGAATGACAAATTGTGAAAGGTACAACCAACATCATCATTAGGGAAGCAGGCAGGGATGATATCCCTGAACTGGTAGGTTTGATGGATCAATTGGGTTACCCCACCTCCGAGGAGGAAATGATCGTTCGCTTTGAGGCCATTGGGCGCCATCCCGACTATGCCTGCTTTGTAGCCAGCTGTAATGAAACTGTGGCAGGTATGATCGGCCTGATCCGAAGCTACGCCTTTGAACGCAATGGTGTATATGTTCGTGTTGGAGCATTGGTTGTGCATGAATCATACCGGAAGCACGGCATCGGTAAACTGCTGATGAAAAAAGCGGAGGACTGGGCGCAGCAACAGGGCGCGGGCATGATTGTACTGACCAGCAGAAACATCGAGGAACGCCTGGCGGCGCATGCCCTCTATAAAAAAATGGGGTACAAGAAGGCTTCTTCCGGTTTCAAAAAAATGCTGGACTAATGTGGGTTTCGGAATACCGGTATTGCATCATTTGTTCATAATAAATTTATACCCTACGGAAAAAGTAACCGGCAACAGGCTGTTGGCAAAACTTGCCCCGTAGTTATTCTTAAGCATATCGATATAGTTCTGCACATCCGGGTTTCGCACAGGAACCAGTATGGCAATCGAAAGATATCCTTCGGAAGATGGCTTTTTTGAGCGGATATCGATTCCCGCGCCAAAGGAAGGACCATAAAAAAGTTTATTGTATTGGGCATTATTGGTGATCAGGATGGCCGTATTGTATCCGTACATCGCCAGTAACGCAGGCGTAACTACGGAGGCTTTCTTTGAGGGAAACCGAAGTTTGATCCCGGCATTGTAACCAAACCCCGCCAGGGCAAATCCGCCACTGACAAATATCCCGATGTTCCGCTGAGGATAGGCCATCAGGTTCGCACCAATGCCACCGTAGTCGAAGCCAAGCCCGATCCCGAAATTTAAAATATCCCGTTTACGGGCATCCGTCGAATCGGTTTGAGCACCCACATACAAGCTCGTAAACAAAAAACAAATCGAAAGAAAAAGGCTGGAATTTTTCATGTTTCAACCATTTAGGATAAACGCAGTAAACACAGGTTGAAGGATTTGCCGGAGTTTATTGCGGCAACATAAAACTAACCGGTTTTTCCAACAGTTCATAACAGCATCTCCGGTTCCGACCTGTTTTCTATGAAGTATCCCATGATGATACAGACCTGTTGTTAAAAATCTTATCTTTCTTTGGCAAAATCAAAAACATGAAAGAGCGGGCATTATGGTTGCTGGTTTATTGTTCGATCCTGTTTGCCTCCGCCGCCTGCTATGGAAATCGCATTGGTGAATATCCCACCCTCCCCATTGGAGCATCCGCTCCTGATTTCAATCTGCCTGCGGTGGACGGCAGGATGTACGCACTCTCATCTTTTGGAGAAGCTTCCATCCTGGTGGTCATTTTTACGTGCAATCACTGCCCCACGGCACAGTCGTATGAGGACCGTATCATCCGGCTTACGTCCGACTATAAGTCCCGGAATGTGGCTGTGGTGGCCATCATGCCCAATGACCCGAAGGCGTTGCGCGTGGACGAACTCGATTTCAGCGATATCGGTGATTCCTTTGAAGAAATGAAGATCCGGGCCGCAGAGAAACATTTCAATTTTCCATATCTGTATGATGGAGATGCACAAACCGTGGCAAAAGCATATGGACCTGTGGCTACTCCGCATGTTTTCATCTTTGACCGGGACAGGAAGCTGCGTTACAATGGCCGTTTTGATGATATGGAAAAACATTCCGGCACTCCGGAACACAATGATGCGATCGACGCCATTGAAGCACTGCTGCATCATCAGGAAGTGCCGGTAAAAACCACCAAGGTATTTGGTTGTTCCATCAAATGGTCGGACAAACGGGACTGGCTCGAAAAAGCGCAGCAGCAATGGAGCAGGGAACCTGTCAAAATTGACAGCATCGATGAGCAGGGTCTGAAGGATCTTGTAAAAAACAATTCCGACAAACTAAGGCTGGTCAATGTTTGGGCCACCTGGTGTGGTCCCTGCGTTGCCGAGTTTCCCGATCTTGTTACGGTTTTCCGGATGTACCGTGACCGGGACTTTGAATTCATCAGCATCAGTGCGGATGAAGCCGACAAAAAAGACAAGGCTCTGCGGTTCCTGCAAAAAATGCAGGCTTCCAATACGAATTATATTTTCAGCGGAAATAAATACAAACTCATCGATGTAGTTGATCCCAACTGGCAGGGCGCGCTACCCTATACCATCCTGATAGAGCCGGGCGGAAAGATTGTGTATGCAAGGCAGGGTCCGCTTGATCCCGCCGAGCTTAAGAAAACGATTGTTGAAAATCACCTGATCGGGAGATATCCATGAACGGCCTGCCGACATGGTCTCAGCCAGGTCATTACCCGCAGGTCTTTCCGGCTGTCTCCCCTTTCCACATAGTTCGTAATTTCTTTATCTTTAAACTCATCATCTAACCATCACTCATGAGTGCAGATTTTATTACCCTCGTTGCCAATATTGCACTTACCCTTTCATTTATTATAGCGTTGGTATTTGGCGTTGCACAGGTAAAGGCTGCTGCCCGCGACCGGAAGGAACGCCTTACCCTGGAAACTGTGCGTTCATTTCATACCAGAGATTTTATCCGGCTGCTGCAATTTTTAAACGCGCATGAGCTGCCACCCACCTATGAACAATTCCAGGCACTTCCTGCAGAAGAGCAGGTGAATTACATCCAGTTCGCCCAGGAAATGGAGTCCCTGGGCATCGTGGTGGCTGAAAGACTGATCAACATTGACCTGGTCGATAAAATACTTGGATCATTCGTTGTTACCTCCTGGGAAAAATATAAAACGATGTTCCTCGATATGCGGGTGAAAATGTCTGACCCCTTCCTGGGCGAATATTTCCAATGGCTGGCCGAACGAATCGATGAGCGGATGCGCCTGGCGCCGCGCAAACCTTTTTTTGAGATGCATACCGCTGAAGGAAACAGAAAAAAATATTAGCAAATGTGTGAGCACTGACGGCATTGTCCGCTATCGCCCATCTGCCCATGCAGGAATTACTTTGACTATCCAACGAATTCAATTTATTTCTAGCTTTAACCAACAGCCGCAGCTCACCATAAAACAACTGTATGAAAAAAACAAATATCATTTATTGGATCGTTACCGGGTTATTCCTTGCATCCATGCTGCTTACCGCCCTCCCGGAAATCAGGCAGACAGCCGATGCAAACGCCTTTATGAAGCAACTGGGTTATCCTCCATACTTCAACCCTTTCCTGGGCGTATTAAAAATACTGGGGATCATTGTGCTCCTTGTACCGGGATACCCGCGCCTGAAAGAGTGGGCCTATGCTGGTTTCTTTTTTGACCTGACGGGTGCGGCTTATTCACAGATCGCTGCGTTTGGTTTCAAACCCGACATTGCCTTTATGCTGATCTTTTTTGTTCTCTGGGGGGCATCCTATGTTTATTTCCACAGCCGGCTTCGCAGCAGGCAAGCGCTCGCCTGATTCAGTTTTACTTTCTCAAGCTGATTATAAACCTAATGATCGCGGGTCGGAAACCTCCGGCAGGGAGGCCAATTAACTAAAGGAAAACTAAAAATTATACTAAGGGAATATACTTATCTTTCTCGCCGCTCGTTTTTCTATTCAACCAGCAACTGATTTTCCAGGAAGCCGTGTCGATCGGCATTTTTGTCCAATATTGGGAATATGGTTTCAATATGGGAATGGTCCGGGCGGTTGCGTTTAGTCAATACTGTGAAAATCTTATTGTTACAATCCGGAAGCTAAATTGAAACCCTTTGTGGTGACAATAATTAGAAAACAAACTATCCGCATTCTTATGTATAGACGGAGCGTCATAACAATCCTTGTCCTTTGTATTCTTGCCCAATACGGCATGGCGCAAACACATGTACAAACAACCACCAAATTTCAAAATCCAAGCACCAGCAATACCATCACCTGTACGTTTGCGTCGGCAAGCACATCGGGGGATTTGATTGTGGTGCACCTCGATTGGGATGCCCCGGCGGCTCCAAATACCCGAACTGTTTCCACCATTACCGACAACAAGGGGAATACCTATAACAAGATCAATGGTACCACCAATTGGAACGGGAACAATTTCGGCGCCGAGCTCTGGTATGCCTATAATATTACCGGAGGTGCGGGCGCCATTACCATTACAGCCAAGCTCAGCAATACTACCAAGACCTTTTTTCAAATCTACATCAGCGAGTATTCCGGCGTTACAAATGGAAGTGATCCCCTCGATCAAAATGCCGTGGCCATTGGCGGTACAGCAGCGGTGAGCAGCGGTAATAAAACCACCACGCAGGCCAATGAACTCGTATATGGGGCCAGCATTGGCGCCACGGCGCCGCTGTCTGCCGGATTGGGTTTTACCAGTCGTTCAACGGCCAACCAAAATGTCATTGAAGACAAGAATGTCGGCGCTGCCGGCTCCTACGCGGCCACGTTTACCAGTACGCCGGCCGGAAACTGGGTGGCACAGATGGCTACGTTTACCACGTCGAACATCATTCTGCCCGTTGACTTACAGTCATTCACGGGTAGCTGTAAAAATAACAGCATATCACTGGAATGGATAACCGCTGCTGAAACCAACAATGATTTTTTTACCGTTGAGCAAAGCCCGGATGGTGAAAGCTGGAATGTCATTGGAACTGTGAAGAGCCAGGGCAGTTCATCCGTTGCCCGGCAGTACAGCTTTACCGCCAATTCCGCCGGAAGCACGAATTATTTCCGCCTGAAACAAACCGATTTCAATGGGAAGTCGGCTTATTTTAAAGTCATCGAAGTAAATGGATGCAGCGCGAGTGGGCCTGCCATACTTATTTACCCCAATCCCTCCAGCGGGTCTTCCCTGTCGGGAAAGATCAGTCGGGGCGATGATGTGTATACCCTGGAAGTCTTTGACAATACAGGCAGCATGGTATACCGCAGTTCGTCTGTTCCATCGGTATTTACAGTTAATTTCCCCAAGTCGCTTTCTACGGGCATGTATTATGCAAGATTTTCTGCAGGCAATTATTCTGCCGGGACCTGCTTCCTGGTCAGCCGCTGACGGCAGCCATGCAAAAAGCGGGTCTCCGCATCAAACAAGATCTGCCACCATCTTTTCAAAGACTGATCTTTACCGACAAGGCAGGAACATATCGAAAACCCACCATGGAACCCTGCAAACAAGGAAATTTATTCCCCTGCAACGACAATGAAACACCCAATGCTTTCTTCTTGTAATTGGAGGCTGTGATGAGCAGCGGAATGCTGGTGATGATCGCAGCTCCGCCAAGCACCATACAGCCGATACCCGGAATCATATTCAGACCCAGCCAATCGGTGTCCACATTGTTTTGGTAGACCAGGTATCCCGTCAGCATCAATACAGGACCCGTGCCAAGAAGGAGCCAGCCGGCGGTGTTCAGGCTGCTGCTTTTGTTTATATAGTAGGTACTGTCGTGGGGCTGTGAATATGCCGCGTATACACGGGAATGAGGGTCGCCCTGTGCAAAACTGTTGATCGTTATGGAAACAATCGCCAGGAGAATAATCATTTGTTTCATGATGTCTATTTTTTAAGGTTGTAGCAAATCTAGATCCCTTGATCCCCTGGCAGAAATTGATAAATGCACCGGTATGCCGTTCTCCTGCAGTATTTACTAAAGAAGGGGAAGACGAGGTTTAAGGCAGGTAACCGTCGCCGTAAGGAATGGTTTTTGCAGGCTTGAAGCAACCGCTGCAAAAAAATCGGAACTGTTTTGCATTTTTTGCCAAACCTGCCTGGTCTATGACCGGCAAAAAAACGCTCCATGGCCGGCCGGCACCGAAACTCCTGAGCTATTCTACAAAACACAAATAGGCCGGTTGCGTAAGCATCATTTTATCCGCAAGCAACCATGGTACATGCGTAAAACCCGCGTCGTCCTCATTATGCAGGAAATACGCTGTCCTGATAGAAACAAAATGTACACCGCGCAGGCGACAATGGGTGCATACAACTCCCGGAAGAAATCAACCGGAGCCCTTTATATCCATAAAAAATGCGTTATATTTATTTCTCCAACCAATAACGTCAAAAAATTGCAATATGAAAAAAGCCGATGATCAGTCTGCCGAAAAATCTATTCCGCAAAACGAAACAGCTGATAACACTGCACTCACCGATGGCCAGTCCATGCACCGCCGCAAATTTGTGGAAGTGATGGCTTCCTCCGCACTTGCCTTCACCATCGTTCCCAGACATGTGCTCGGGGGAAAAAACTTTGTGGCGCCCAGCGACAAGGTGACCCTGGCCTATATCGGCGTTGGCACCCAGGGCATCCGGGAACTGCTTCCGCTGTTGGCCAATACTCAATTCCAGGTAGTGGCCGTCTGCGACCCAAACAAACAGGCCATTGGTTACAAGGATTGGGCAAAAGACTGGCTAAAAGGGGAAATCCGGAAGACCATTAAAAAATCTGACTGGGAACCCGGCGGAGACAATTCCATCCCGGGTGGTCGCGACAACGGGAAATCCATCGTGGACAATTTTTATGCGAACGTACACCCCGAACTATCTTATAAAGGTTGTACTGCGTATGCAGATGCCCGTGAGTTACTGGACAAAGAAAAGGACCTGGATGCTGTCAAGATCATGACACCGGATCATTTACATGGCATTCTTTCCATGGCCGCCATCAAAAGAGGCAAACATGTGCTGGTACACAAACCGCTTTCCAACCGGTTGATAGAAGGGAAAAAAGTCATCGCGATGGCGCGCGGCAGCAGGGCCATCACCCACCTGATCCCCTGGGATTCCAATGGCTCTATGGAAACGGTCATGGCCTGGATCAATGCAGGTGCCATCGGTACACTCAAAGAAGTACACAACTGGACAAATCGCCCGGTGTGGCCGCAATATCCCACGCTTCCCACCGATCAGCCGCCCGTTCCGCCCGGCCTGGATTGGAATTTGTGGCTGGGACCGGAAGCCGATCGTCCCTACCACCCCAACTATACAAACATGGTTTTTCGCGGATGGTATGATTTCGGTGGCGGGTCGATGGCCGATATGGGACATTATAGTCTCTGGACCGTATTCAATGCGCTTCAGCTCACACACCCCACGGTGATTGAGCCCAACCTCAGTCATGTATGCGGTATGAAGGACCCGGTACCTTTCCAGATACACAATGATTTTTCCTTCCCCATGGCCAGCTCGGTGCGTTTCCATTATCCTGCCAATGGGTCGAGACCGGCGGTAGATCTCTGCTGGTACGACGGAGGCATGCGGCCCCCGATTCCCACCGAACTGCTGGAACAAAACAAAGAGCTGCCCGCCGAAGGCATGATGTTCGTAGGCGACAAGGGAAAGATCCTCGCGGGATTCAATGTGCAGAATCCACAAATCATCTCGGGTACAAAAATGGACAGCCCGGCGAATGCCAATGCCGACAAGCGGAACCAGGTGGAACAAACTTCCGCAGCCCTGCCCCTGTTTATCGATGCCTGCAAAACAGGGAAACAGTATCCGGGTAACTTTACCGAGGCAGAATACATCACAGAAGCGATCAACCTCTATGCAGTGTCGCTACGTACCGGGCGACTGCTCAAGTACGACGCAGAAAAAGTACAGATCACAAATGTAGGAGAAGCCAATAAATTCCTCGACAGGACCTACCGGGACGGTTGGGATCCTGCATCCATCTAACGCTTTATTAATAAAAAAAACATGAGAAAAATTAACAGAAGAACATTTCTGACCAGGAGCGGCATGGGAATGGGCGCTGCACTGGCCTTGACGCAGTTGCCCAAAACGTTGCTGGCAAGTACAGGCATTCCCTGGAACGATATGCCGATCGGCTTCCAAACCTTTCCCATCCGGAATATACTTGCCAAGGATTTTCCGGGCACTTTGAAAATGATGGCAGGGCAGGGTTACAAACTGGTGGAGATGTGTTCACCGGCTGGATATGCCGACATTGGTTTTGGTCCCCTCGTCAATATGAAAACCTCCGACATGCGCAGCATCATCAACGATGCAGGCCTGAGTTGCCCCAGTTGTCATTTCGGTTTTCCCGAGCTTACGGACAAACTGGATGAGCGCATTGATTTTGCGCACCAACTGGGTCTGAGTCAAATGATCTGCTCTACCTTCTGGCTGCCCAAAACCGCCAGCCTGAACGATTACTATGCAGCTGCCGACAAATTGAACAAAGCAGCCGAAAAAATCAAGGCAGCCGGCATGCAGGCAGGTTTTCACAACCATGAATTTGAGTTTAACATGCTCGAGGGCCAACTCATCTATGATGCCCTGATGAGTCGCTTTGATCCCAGCCTCGTCAAAATGCAGTTCCAAACGGAAGTGATCAACCTGGGGTATAAGGCTTCTACCTATTTTACAAAATATCCCGGCAGATTTATTTCCTCGCACCTGTCGGACTGGACAGCGGATAAGAAACAGGTCCCCATCGGGCAGGGAGTAATTGACTGGAAAGAATTTTTCGCTGCGGCGAAAACAGGCGGTGTTAAAAATTTCTTTGTGGAGATGGACCTGGCGACGTTTAAAGACAGCGCCACTTATATTCACAGCCTTTGACAGGGGGCGGTTTCATCAACTGGGAAAATGAAACCGCTCACCTCTCACATCAATCAATACATCGGCGGCACTCGGCCATGCCGGCGGCACGGTTTGTGTTTTTTCCCATTGTTCCAGTTCCCGGAGCAGTTCCTGTACTTTTTCAGGATGAGCTGCGGATAAATCATGTTTCTCTTCTATGTCTTCTGCCAGGTTGAAAAGAAATGTTTTTTTGTCTTTCTTGTTTATGTAGAGTTTCCAGTCGCCTTTGCAGATGGCCCTGGAATACCCGCTTCGCCAAAAAAATAAATCGTGGGGAAAGCCACCGGAGTTCCCGAGAAAGGGCAGCAGGTCCACGCCATCGTATATGCGATCTGCGGGAAGGTCAGTATGCGTTACCGCCGCCGCCGTGGCAAAAATGTCGAGCGATGATACCGGTTTATCAAATACAAGACCCTGGCCGACTGCCCCTGGATACCGCAGGAAGAACGGGACCATCAACCCTCCTTCAAAATGCGTACACTTGCCGCCTCGTAAGGGAGCGTTGTCGGTTGCCCTGGTATAGGTAGCCCCGCCATTGTCGCTGATGAACAGGATGAGTGTCTGATCGTCCAAATGGGTGTCCTTTAATTTTTGCAGAATTTGTCCAACTGCATCGTCAAGCGCCTCGATCATGCCAAAGTAAACACGGTGGAGCGTATCCGACACCGACTGTACCCGGTCAAAATAAGTTTTGGGGACCTGGAAGGGATCATGCGGGGCATTAAAGGCAAGTGTCAGGAAAAAAGGATGATCTTTATTTTTTTCAATAAACGCGACCCCTTTTTCGGCCAGCGAAAGTGTCAGATAGCCTGTGTCTGTCACCTGTTTTCCTGCTTCACGGATGGCCGTGGAGGCGGCCCTCGGCGTCCAGGCGGGCAGTTCAGAAAAGGCCCAGGGCAAATGTTGGTTGACATACCGGCTGGTATCCACCGGATCGTCCACATAACGGGTCAGCGCCCCGTCGAAATAATAGCTGTAATCAAACCCACGTTGAAAAGGATGATTGCCCTCATTGTCGCCGAGATTCCATTTGCCCACCAGTCCCGTTGTGTACCCGTTCTTTTTTAACAGTTCCGCCAGGGTAATTTCCCCGGAGGACAGACCAGTCTGATATTTGTGCCTGTTCAAACCCAGGTTGGGTCTCAGCTCTTTTAAACCCGGATTTTTCTTCCGCAGGGAGAAGTAATGCTTGCGTAAATTTTTCAGGAAAGCGGGATCAAATTCATCAAAAGGCATGAACTCGCTTCCAAAACGGTTTTGACAGCGACCGGTCATGATGCCCATTCGCGAGGGCGAACAAATGGGAGAAGTGACATAGGCCCTGGTAAACCGGATACCGCTTACAGCCAGTCCATCTATATTGGGTGTGTGAATTAATTTATTCCCATACGATGCCAGGTCGCTGTAACCGAGATCGTCGGCGATGATAAGGATGACATTGGGCTGCCTTGCGGGTATCCTTTTTTGCCGGGCTATGGGACTGGCAGATACCAGCAGCACGGCGAGCACCAGAACCGGTTTTAGCAGCTGTAAGGTCATGAGGTTGTCTTTCCACAAAGTTAATGCGGAAACTGGGGACGCCTCCGGTCAGGACCCTGTTTGCAGCCTTGCAGACGTTTTCCATCCGTTAACGACTTTTTGAAATAAGATGAAAACGCTATTTTGCAGCCCGCAACGAGCGCATGCGGCAGCCCGTTTCGCCAGCTAACCCAAAAACTCCGGCGTTTAGTCCTTTTACCTGGATTTTACTGTCCTCATGCAGCTTACCGGAACAAATTCCAGTCAACCGTTCGTGTGGGCAGATAGTTTCGCCGACAAAAATAGAAACAGGAACATTTTACTTTTTTGAAAACTTACATTGAAACCACGTAAACACATGAGAAAAAAGGGATTTCAACAATTTTTACCCCTGTGCATACTGGCAGTCAGCTGCATCTTCGCTACCGGCTGTCTTAAATCGGTCGGCACCAACGCCTCGCTGTCCGCTACCCCCGACAGTTTGTACCTGCCGGCATCGGGATCGGCGATGGACACCTTGCTGGTATTGGCCTCGGCATCCTGGACCGCCCAGTGCAATCAACCCTGGGTAACCATGAGTTCTACCAGTGGAAACGGCAATGGCTTTATTGTGGTAAGCGCGTCCTCAAATATTGGTAGTGTCAGCCCGCGTTATGCTTCCATCACCGTGAGCAGCAATGGGCTTTCAAACCAGGTAAGCGGCGTAGCGCAGGCTGCGGGTGTAACGGTCCAGGCCGGGAATGGCAGCAGCGGATCTGGTCTTGCACAGCTGAATTCCCCCATGGGCATTTCCGTAGATTCGAACCTGTATATTTTTGTCGCCGATAAGAACAATAACCGTGTGGTAGTATGGGTTTACACTTTTCCCGCCGGCTACCTGGTTGCCGGTAATGGAACCATGGGATCTGCCCTCACCGAGCTCAGCGGACCCAATGCTGAGTTTGTGGATGCTTCCCACAATATATATGTCTGCGATGCGCAAAATGCACGCATTACCAAATGGCCACCGGCTGCCACTACAGGAACCGTCGCCGCGGGAAGTGGTGTTCAAGGTTCAGGCCTGGATCAGCTGAGTGACCCTTCCGGTGTTTGGGTGGATGCCAATAATAATATTTTCATTTCTGACAGGGGTAATAACAGGGTGGTTGAATGGGCCAGCGGTGCATCCAGCGGCACCGTCGTTGCAGGAAATGGCGTTTATGGATCAGCGTTAAATCAACTCGCATCCCCGGGGGGAATTTTCATGGATGCATCGAATAATCTGTATATAGCCGACAGCGCCAATGCCCGCATTGTAAAATGGCCGCCCGGGGCAGCACAGGGAACCGTCGTGGCGGGAACGGGCACCGCCGGCAGTGGACCTGACCAATTGCAAAGTCCGTCCGCTGTTTACGTGGACAAGAGTGGCAATATTTATGTGTCCGATGCCGGAAATAACCGGGTCATGAAATGGGGGCCTGGTGCATCCAGCGGCACCATGGTGGCGGGTACGGGGACTGCGGGGTCCGCACTGAACCAGCTTATGAATCCATCCGGCGTATGGGTTGATATCGGGGGATTCATTTATGTTTCCGATATGGGCAATAACAGGGTGGTCCGCTGGGCGCAATAGGCATGGCCACGAATAACAGGCAGGATATTTCATGCAGGGAGATGCAGAAGCATAGGTGTTATTGCCTGTCAGGATTGTGTAGTGCTCTGTTTACCTTCACACAAATAAACCTTAGTAATAATAATTTAACGGCTATAAAAAAATCTTCTTTCTGATCGTCCTGGGTCCCTGCTGTTTTTTTTGCGTGCAAAACGGCCGTTGCCTCGGCCGGTGGCTCCGCGATCACCAGTACACACTATTATACGTTCAAAAGCAGCAGTCAACTCACTGAAGACAGTGCGGTGTCATGCGGAACGGATCTTACCGTGATTTAATCCTACACCTATTAATGTTTTTAACCGGAAGATCGCCCAATATCAACGTATCAATGTCATCGTTCCTTTTTTGGTAATGACCTTACCGGTATAGGTGGTGCCCTGTACCATCCATACATAGCTGTCGGTACCCTGCGGCTTGCCTCCCAGGGTTCCGTCCCAACCATCGCCCATTCTTGACGTACTGTATACCAGTTGCCCCCAGCGATTGTAAATACGAAAGTATTGCAAGGAGGAAATGCCCACGGGAATGGGTCTGAAGATGGTGTTGATGTGGCTGCCCGGTGTGAAAGCATTGGGCACAAAAATATCCGGGAGTGTATTGAATACCTTTACCTCGATGCTTGCTTCCCCATAACAGCCAAGAGAGTCCGTAGCCCTCACAACATAACGAATGGAATCAATATTCGATGAAACCAGCGCAACCGGGTTCGGGATGCCGGGGTCATCCAGCCAGGTAACGGGCGACCACAAAAAAACATCGCCGCTGATATCAGAGGAACTGGCATTGAGTTGCAGCGGCTGCCCGATGACGATGGACGTATCGTTGCCGGCATTTACCGTGGGAGGAAGCTGCACATAAATGGTTTGATAGCTCGAATCCCGGCAGCCGTTGCTGCCAACATACTTGTACAACAATGTATCCGTACCGGGTCCTGCCTGCATGGGATCAAACCAACCCGTGGCGTTGACGGCCCGGCCATAAAAGCTATAACTCCCCGGCGTGCCGCTCAATTCGCCGGCCTCGGTAATGTTAAAGGCGGGTGTATACGTGCATACGGTTGGAATGGGGTTGAACTGAACATGCGGGCTGGGCAACAGGGTAATTACCTGGTCGTTTTCATCCAGGCAGGTAATCCCTGAATACGAAATCATCCGTATGGTATAGCTGGCTGCGCCGGTGGTGACAGGGTTGGGATAGAAATGCGCATATACCTTGCCGGGATAAGGAGTACTGTCCACATATGACACTGCGGCGCTGTCGCCCCAGTAGATCTGTACCCTCACAATGGAACCAAAATCAACCGAGCTTTGATTCTGGATACTGACCGCCTGGTTGCTGCAAAGATTAAGCGGGTTTAATACATTAAATGCCGCCAGGGGTACCGCTCCATTTACCGTAAATATTTTGTAGGCGCTGTCGGTACAACCCTGGCTGCTTGTAACAGTCAGGCCTACGCGATAATAACCCTGGGCGCTGTAATGATGGGTGGGATTTTGAAGGCTGGATCCGTCAGGATTGCCCGGGCCCGCGTTTGGATCACCAAAGTTCCATAGGTAAGTAAACGGCAGCGTGCTGGAATCGTAGGTATAGCTGCTGTCGTAAAACTGCCCTACGGCATCCTTCAGACAGATCTCGGGGGTTTTAAAATGAACAGCGGGATTCGGGTACACTCTTACCACCACGCTGTCGCGGGACGCACAACCCGGCCTGTCGCTGTAGGCCGTATGTACATAGTAAGTAAGGTATTGTGAGGCAGCCGAATCATTGGAAAGATGGAGCAGCGGCGCTGACGAGCTGGTGTCGGACAGGCCTGTTGGAGGAGACCAGGAATAAACGTAGGATGAATTGGGCGGACCTCCGAGCTGTACCGTATCGTAAGGACAGAAGCTGACACTGTTTCCCGCGAAAGAAGGAGGCATTTCGGTATAAATGATTACGTTTTTGATGGAGTGATTGTCGGTATAGCCGCCGGTGCTGGCGGTAAAACCCAGGTATCCCGCGAAATTGAACTGCTGGTAACCGGTTAAATACAACGTGTCGTTGACATAGACCTGGATATTGCCCGTATCGTAGGTGATCCTGGCGTGATTGTAGTTCGGCGAGCGGATATAGGAAAGCTTCCCGTCGGAATTGTCGCGGGTGGGTTGGTTCAGGCATTCACCTACGATGACATTGTTTGGAAACGTATTATCGTTATAACCTATGCCCCACCTGATCTCGATCTTCGGCATGTCCTGGTGAACTGTGGCCGGATCAAAAGGTATACAGTTGTTCCAGGTGTCAAAACAAACCTTCAGCCCATTGGCTGTATTGGGAATACCCAGTCCTCCGCCGAGTACATAGCCCGTGGGGGGAACATCCAGGAAACAAAAGGCAATGCCGTCAGCACCTGTTCCGTCGTACATGCGAAAGTCAAACTCTGCGGTCCATTTGCTGCAGAACGAGAGGTTGATGGGCTGATTATAGAAAATGGCACCGCTGGTATTGATGATCGGTGGACAAAGCACCAACTCGGAATCTCCCGCTCCTGTAATATTGCCCACCGTGGCCGCCCCGGCCAGGTTCCACCCCGCGGTATTCATGGGTGAACCATTCAACTGCGCAAAAACATAGGTCTGGCTGACAGCCCTTTGCTGAAGGCAAACAATCAAACAAAGAAGAGAGAGGTACCTTAAGGAATTCTTAGGGGATGGCAATTACTGGTAGTTTAGCTGGCAGAATACAATTTCTGTAAATGTACTCAGTAATTCTTTAGCAATCAATACGACAGGTGCCGACGGCCGCGTATTGCCGTGGATCAAAGGATATTTCTCCCCGTTCCGCCGGTTGTCAACAATCGTCTTCCCACAATATTCCCCCCCTGGGAATGAAACGGCCAGTTCAACCGCTTCGTTCCGGTACCACGATATCCACTAAAGCTCCTTTTCAACAAATGCATCACGGTTATGCATCCGCGCAAACGGCTTCTACCTTTTTTATTTCCGGCCAGACAATTGCTGCACATTTCCATTTTCCCATAAGCATTCATCGACCTGTTTCAGGCAGTTGGCGCTGCCTGTTTGGGAACCAGTTTCTGCAACAAGGCAGGAAGCGAGGCGGCGATGGCTCCGGAAGCGGCGGAACCAAGACCGAACTTGCTGGCAAGGCTGCCTACCAATCCCCCACCGATGGCATTGACAATCGGGTTGTTTGACCCGATTTCGTTTTCCAGTTTGCCCAACAGACCACTCAGACCACCCGAAGCGGCTGCCGCATCCTGTCCCGATGCCATATTGTTTGAAATCTGGGTGGCGATTTCATGGTGCACTGCATCATGCTGATCAGCGGGGATAGCAGCAGCTATCTGGGGATTTTCGGCAAAATGATCCTTTACCGCTTTTAAAATGTCGTCAAACATACATTCGTATTTATGTTTTACAATACCCTAAATTTATCGAATCTTTCCCGGATACGGGTGTAACTGATATTATCAAGTTATTGCATTTTCAAAGCTTACTCCGATACTGATCCATTTTTATCGTGGCAATTGACTGGCAGCCTTAGCGTCACTAACAAACAAGTGGAAGAACTGGCATCCTACATGCTTTGTAAAAAAATACAGGAAGATTGGGAGATATCTCAGCGTATGGAAAGCCAATCTTAGAATAGCCATGAACGGTAAAAATCCGCCGGGAAATCGGGTGCAGAACTGTTCATTATTAACTATTTATTATCGAATCGACCACTGACCGAGGGGGTCGGTACCCTGAAAAATTGTATCTTCATCCACCTTTTCTGACCCCTGGATGACTCAACCCCTGACAACTTTATTAGGATCTGATAAAAAATAAAATATATGAAACTCAGTCTGGCGGGTTTGCTGCTGTTTTTTTCAATGCAGGTTTTTGCCCAACTTACCGTCACCGAACAATTTCAAAAGATCAACACGGTTGACGACGCACAAAAATTTATAGATGCCAACGCCGCGCTTAAGCCTGCCCTGCTTAGCATCTCGAACCTGAAGGACACCAGCTTAATTGCAAAGAGGTTGTTGCGTCAGAAAAAAGGCGATGTGTTTTCAGTAGGGTATGTTACCTACAAAGTAATAGATTCAAAAGAAACCATCCAGTACCGGGCAAGCTATATTTTCCTGGATGGCGCCACCCTTTCGCCCACACAGATCGACAGCCTGAAAAAGGTGATTGTCCAAAAAGCCAATTCGGGCGCTTCCTGGGACCAGTTGTCGGACCAGTATACCATGGATGGGAACAATACCCATGGGGATACCGGCTGGTTTTTTGGCGAGGATCAACTTCCCAAGGAGTTCCAGGATGCGGTGCAGAATCACAAACTGGGCGATATCTTTTTTGTGGACGTGTCCGAAAAGCAGTGGCATTATATCGTCAAAAAAACCTACGACGACGATTTCAAGAAAAACATGACCGTGCTGCGGGCGAACGGACGATAGCTCACAACTCACAACCAGTTCGTTCATATCATCCGCCGGCTTTTGTTACCGGCGGATTTTTTGTGAGCCCCGGGCGGGCCTTTGAATGCCCGTCATGGACGATGCCCAGGCAAAAAATTACTTAACTTTATCAGCCCCCTCTTCAAAACCACAACAATCATCCCGCCCCTTTTTCGATCACGATTCAAACTGCTGTCCTTTAGCTGGCACCCATGCATTCCTGTCATCCATTAAACTTTCAACATGAAACAACTGCTCTCAACGGTTCTTCTGGCTGTCATCACCGCCACCTTGTTTGCTCAAACGGACACCCTATTTTATTCCGTGGTCAACAAGGGAAAAGTGACGGGTTTACATACCTCCTGGCAAACCTCCCCGGGAGAATACCATTATACTTTTCATTTCAATGATCGTGGGAGAGGAGACAGCAACCAGTCTGTTATTCATATCAACCGGGAAGGTCTGATCACTGCTGCGCAAATCACCGGCGTCGATTATATGAAGAGTCCCTACGCGGAATATTTTGAAATCAGGAACGATTCCGCCGTCTGGACCATCAATGGCACCCGGAAGGCAGAAAAATTCAGCGGGCAGATGTATACATTGGGCAGTTCAGTTCCAGCCGCCTTCGCATTGTTCTTACAAAAACTATCTACACAAAAAGACAGGAAAATGGATATCCTTCCCAAGGGAACCATACACTGCGACGAACCGCTGTTAAAAACCATTGCCTTTCACGGAAAAACTTCGACCCTGAAATTGTATGCCGTTTATTTTGATCCGGAACCCACTCCGGCCTATGTCTGGCTTACCCCGGATTTGCATTTTTTTGGCTTCGTCAACCCGTGGCTCAGCGTTGTGCCCAGGGGATATGAAAGCTGGACTGATACCCTCTATGCCCTCCAGGAACTGGCCGGACAGGGATTCTATCAAAAACAAGTGAGGGAATACTCCAATGAATTGCCGGCGCACATGGCCTTTACGCACACAAATTTGTTCCGGTCTTCCACAGCGACCGTGCAAAAAGACATGACCGTGGAACTTCTCAACGCCAGGATAGTTGCCATCTATCCATCATCGGGCAGGCAACCCGAAAAAAACGATTCGGTGATCGACTGCAAGGGAAAATTCCTGATGCCCGGACTCTGGGACATGCATAGCCACTACGGCAAGGAAGAAGGTTTGTCGTACCTGGCAGGCGGCGTTACGCACGTGCGCGATATGGGCAACGAAAAGATATTACTCACTTACAAAAAACAGATTGCCGACAATGTTTTATTAGGACCTGATATCAGTTATATTTCGGGCTTTATTGATAAGGAAGGTCCTTTCCAGGGGCCGGTGGGAACCATTGTGGCTTCGCTGGATGAGGCGTTGGCTGCCATCGATTCCTATCATCAGCTGGGATACCAGCAAATCAAGATTTACAGTTCCATCCTACCGGAATGGGTAGCCCCCATGGCCAACAGGGCACATAGCCTGGGGATGCGCGTATGCGGTCACATCCCTTCGAAGATGACGGCCGAGCAGGCCATACATGCCGGCTATGATGAAATCACCCACATGAATTTTGTATTCCTGAATTTTATGGGGGATACCGTCGATACCCGGTCGCCGGCCAGGTTTCGCTTACCCGGTTTATATGGCGGCCAGCTGGACCTGCAAAGTAAACCTGTACAGGAATTCATCTCATTGATGAAACAAAAAAAGATCTCCCTCGATCCCACCATGGTTGTCTGGGATGAAATGTTCAACAGCTTTAAAAATGATACCAACCATGTGCTGGCTCCAATACGGTCATGGATACCCGAACAGGAACTGGCCACCATCACCAACACAGCGCCCTATGGCAGCGATTCCGACCAGGCAGCCTACAAGGCTTGTTTCGCCAACATGCTCCGCCTGTTGAAAATATTGCACGACCAGGGTATACTTCTGGTGCCGGGAACCGACGGGGGAGAATTGGGTGCGGGGGAGGCCAATGCGGTACACTGCGAGTTGAAACTTTATACAGACGCTGGTATTCCCGCCAACGAAGTATTGAAAATGGCCACGTACGACTGCGCCCTCGATTGCGGTCTCCAGGATCAGTACGGGGATATCAGGCCGGGTCTGGAGGCAGACCTGATCCTGGTTGACGGCGACCCAACGGGCAACATCCGCGATATACGCCGGGTGGAATGGGTAATCAAAAACAAACGGATGTATCATCCCAAACAACTGCTCGCCGCCAAAGGATGGAAATATTACTATTGAACAGGCGGATCTCTTTTTACCCGTCTTACCCAGGTCATTTGCCGCGTTGACAACCTTTACATGACCGCAGCCCGGGAATCTTTTTTCCATTCCCGAAAAAATTTTTGTGTTTTCATTTATCAAAGTAACTTTGCAAAGTTAATTGAATTATCATGGCCATCTCCCACGACCAGGAACTCGCACACAGCCTGCGCGATTTGATCTCCCGGCTGTACCGGGGCATCCGGAAACAGGTCAGCAATCCTGAACAGTTGTCCGTTGCGGAAGAAAACGTTGTACGCATTCTCGTAGACCAGGAGGAAGTACTGCCTTCCGAACTCTGCTCCCAACTGAACATTTCTTCGCAGTTTATGTCGCAGGTGCTGAACCGCCTGGAAAACCTGGATTATATCAAGCGGAAACCTTCCAGCACCGACAAAAGAAAAACATTGGTATCGCTGTCAAAAAAAGGAATGCACAAAATTCAGCAGCGACGGCAGGAAAAGGAAGACCTGCTGGCGGCGATGATCTCGCGGCGGTATAACCGGCGGGAAAAGGAAGAGGTGGCCAGGGCCATTCAATTGTTGTCACGGATTTATGAAGACAAATAAACTACAACATACTTTCCGGGCTTTCCGGAACCGTAACTACGCACTTTTTTTTGCCGGGCAGTCCGTTTCGCAGATCGGCACCTGGATGCAGCGCACGGCAATAAGCTGGCTGGTGTACAGCATTACGCACTCCCCCTTTATGCTCGGACTTACCGTGTTTGCAGCCCAGTTTCCATCCTTCCTGTTATCGCTCGTGGGAGGCATTGTTTCCGACCGGTATAATCGTCACCGCATACTGCTGTTCACGCAAACGGCTTCGTTGTTGCAGGCCTTCCTGCTGGCCCTGGCCGTGCTGACCCATCACTACTCCATCGGCGGCATACTTACGCTGAGTGTGATCCTGGGCGTGATCAACGCATTTGATGTGCCTGCACGCCAGCCACTGGTACACGAACTGGTGAGCGACAAATCAGAACTCCCGAATGCGCTCGCCCTCAACTCTGCCATGGTCAATCTCGCCAGGTTGGTAGGGCCGGCTCTTTCAGGCATCATCCTCCAGCAATTCGGTGCGGGCATCTGTTTCCTGCTCAATGCCATCAGCTTCCTGGCAGTGATCAGTTCCCTGCTGCTGTTGCGGCTACCACCTTACCGTCCCTCTTCCATAAAAAAGAATGCCGTGTCCGAGCTTTCCGAAGGCTTTGTGTACCTGACCCACACGCCGGTGATCGGCACCATCATCGCAATGATGGCGCTCATGAGCATATTTGTATTCCCCTATGATACATTGCTGCCAGTGTTTGCCAAAACAGTATTCAGGGGCGATGCAAGAACATTCGGGTACATCTATAGTTTTATTGGCCTGGGCGCCATCAGCGGCACTTTTTTCCTGGCCTCGCTTAAAACCGGTACCGATCTCAAAATCGTATTGCTCATCAATACCATCATATTGGGGGTTGCCCTCATCGCTTTTTCGCGCATCTTTTATTTTCCGCTGGCCATGGTGTTTGCCGTCTGCTGCGGATTCGGGACCATGTCGCAGTCTACCATCGGCATTACGCTCGTCCAGATCCATTCTCACGCGCATATGCGGGGGAGAATGATGAGCTACCTCGTCATGGCTTTTTTTGGTATGCTCCCGGTGGGCAGCCTGCTGGTTGGATGGGTGTCGCAGCGGATCGGGGCGCAGGACACACTCCTCGGACAAGGCATTATGGCGCTGGTGGTGATAGCGGCCTTTTCCGGTTTTCTGCGGAAGGACATGCTCGATAAAAGAAAAAAACCAGAACTGGAAGAAGCGGAGGAACTGATGACAGCGAAGATTTGACCAAACCTTTCAAGTTATTAAACAAGCATATTATGGAACAACAAAATCAAAACAGTGCCCTGCTCATCATGGACATGCAGGTAGCCGTACTTCAGATGCTCCCGGATCACGCTGACCTGATCACCCATACTGCACAGGCAATTGCGCATGCGCGTAGCCGTAAGATCCCGGTGATGTATGTAGTGGTCGGGTTCAGGGCCGGCGCCCCCGAACTAAGCCCCAACAACAAGGGGCTCGCAGCCAATAAGGAACGATTCGCGGGCATCAACCCGGAGGAGTTTGTAAAAATTGAACCGTCCATCGCGCCGAAATCAGGCGAGATCGTGGTAACCAAACGCCGGGTAAGCGCCTTTTCAGGCAGCGACCTGGAAGTGGTGCTGCGGGCACAGCGCATTGAGCACATCGTGCTCGGCGGTATTGCCACCTCGGGTGTGGTATTGTCCACCGTCAGGGAGGCGGCAGACAGGGATTACCGGATCTCCGTTCTCTCTGATTGCTGCGGCGACCGGGATGAGGAAGTACAGCAGGTACTCATCAACAAGGTGTTTCCCAGACAAGCGGATGTATTGACGGTAGATGAATGGAAGAAGGGCTAGTCATGTTAGGTCAGCACATGGCGGCCCCGAACGCCCGCTTGTTCGATCCCGTGAAACCGGATTGATATACCTTTAACCTGGCATTTTGGTCACTCAATCATTCACGCAAAGCGGATTTCAAGATGGACCAGGCATCTCGTCCAACGTACTGGCTGACCCGCTTCATGATGCTTCGGCTGCTGGGGGCCGTTTATGCGGTTGCTTTTTTGGCAGCCATCAACCAGATTATACCCTTGATCGGATCCGATGGATTGCTTCCGGTAGGGTTATTTCTGCAGCAGGCAGGTGATGCCTACGGGTCGCGCGTGGATGGCTTTATCCACCTGCCCTCCATTTTTTGGTTTGGCCATTCAGACGGCGCGCTGCTGCTGGCAGCCTGGATTGGTTTCGGGCTGTCATGCCTGGTGCTGGCAGGTTACGCCAACGCGTTGTTGCTTACAGCACTCTGGCTGCTGTATATGTCGTTTGTACATGTGGGACAGGACTGGTATGGATATGGATGGGAAATTCAACTGCTCGAGACGGGATTCCTGGCTATTTTTCTTTGCCCCCTGGTCGATATGCGGCCTTTTCCAAGACGGGAGCCACCCATGCTCCTGATCACGCTGTTCCGGTGGTTGATCTTTCGCATCATGCTCGGCGCGGGGCTGATCAAAATCCGCGGGGATGAAGTGTGGCGCAATGCTACCGCATTGTATTATCATTTCGAAACCCAGCCCATACCCGGTCCTTTGAGCAGGTGGTTTCATTTTCTGCCGCGCCTGGTTCTAAGAGCGGGTGTATGGTACAATTTCCTGGCCGAATTGGCAGCACCATGGTTTGTATTTGGGCCAAGACCGGCCAGGCATGTTGCAGGCATTCTGATCGTGTTCCTGCAGGTCATCCTGATACTGAGCGGAAACCTTTCCTTTCTCAACTGGCTCACGCTGGTTCCCGCGCTGGCCTGTTTTGACGATGGCTGCTGGTCCAGGATCCTGCCACGCCGCCTTGTTCAAGCGGCAGCCGAAGCCCGGCGCCGTGCTCTTCCTTCCCGCAATATGCGGGTCGCCGCCTGGGTAGTGACAATATTGGTGGCGCTGCTGAGTATCCAGCCGGTATTCAATATGCTGTCTCCCCGGCAAATCATGAACACCTCCTTCGATCCGCTGGAACTTGTGAATACCTATGGCGCCTTCGGATCCGTGGGCCGGGAACGGTTGAATGTAGTATTTGAAGGAACGATGGATGCGGTTCCTGATGACAGCGCCCATTGGCTTGCCTATCCGTACAAAGGACTCCCTGTGGCGCTGGACAAACGGCCGCCACAGGTTGCGCCCTACCAGCCGCGACTGGACTGGCAAATGTGGTTCGCGTCCATGTCTACTCCCGGCGAATACCCATGGACGTTACATCTTGTGTGGAAACTGCTGCACAACGATCCCGGGGCGCTGGGTCTTTTTGCCGCCAATCCATTCCCCGGCCACCCGCCCAGGTACGTCCGGGCCGTCCTCTATCGCTACCGCTTTGCGGTACCGGGCAACAAACAAGGTTATTGGTGGACCCGGGAACGGGTGGGAGATCCCTGGCTGCCGGCTTTTTCGTTGCAGGATGCACAGCTCGTCGATTTTCTGCGGCGTGAAGGATGGGTCCCCTGAAAGATCTATTTCCCCTGCAGCACCATTACGGGTTTTGATAACTAACGGCGTTGTACAATCGCCCGTTCTTGATCACCTGCTCCACCTTATCCAGGTTGTTGATATCAGCGGCCGGGTTCGCCGAGAGTACGATGATGTCTGCGGTTTTACCGGGCTGTATGGTCCCGGTGTTTTTTTCAATCCCGACTGCCGCCGCCGCATTCCTGGTAGCGCAAATCAGCAATTCCATGGGTGTGCAGTCGCATTCCTGCGCAAGCAATTTTATTTCACGTTGTACAAATTTCCGGTCGTCCAGGTCGGTGCCGGTACATACGGGGATCCCGTTTTTCATGGCCATGCGGGTAAACCGCTTGCCAATTTCGTACATGGCCAGCCATGCCAATCGCCTTTTCGCGGGCAGGGAGCTGTCTGAGCCTGCATCCCGGAAAGTCAGGATCGTGGCATCCAGTATGGTGTTGTTTTGTTTCATGGCCTTGATCAGATCATTCACCGGCAGGGTATTGAAAACACTGTCCCAGAAATGGGAGGAATGACCCGGGGTGAGCAGGGCAGCGGGGATATTTTTTGAATTCCATCCCGAAACCATGGCAGCATGGGAAATAGAATTAACACCGGCATTGATCACTTCCAGCGCCGAGGCTTTGTCCAGGTTGGCATGACTCCATACCAGCATGTGCTGGCGATGCGCCTCTGTCGTTATTTTTTTTGCAAGTTCTCCACTAATAGCTGCATAGAGTTTGATGGCCGTTGCTCCCGAGCCCTTTGCTTCGGCAACGGCTATGCGCAGATCGGTTGAATCCGTAACGGCCTGCATATAGGGCATGGCACCGGCGATGGCGCCGGCCGTACTTTGATGCGTACGGGGGTCAGAGAAAAAAGAAGGACCCGCCATCAGCGCTGCGTAATAAATATCAGGGGACATGATCTCATCCAGGTTCGCATCCCTGGCCAGGCTTGCCAGCGCACGCGCATCGCCCGCCATGTCCCTCACCGATGTAATCCCCGACAACAGCATCGCTTTGCAATCCCGCTCCGCCCTTGCGCGGTTGTCGTCGTGGGAGGGATCCGTAGCCAGGTGTACATGGGTGTCGATCAAACCCGGCATCACATATTTCCCCTTCCCATCCAGCACCAACACAGCGTCGGGGATGGCAACCTCTTTCATGGGTCCTACGGCTTCAATCAGGCGTCCATGAATGAGAATGGTATAGTGTTCCCAGGTGTGGTTCGAGAAACCATCGATCAGTGTAACGTCTTTCAAAGCAAAGTATCCCGGGGAGAATTGGCATAATCCGCTCTTGATAGCAATTGCCAGAAGAAAAAAAAGCGTCAGTGACTTTTTCATGCAGCAGGAGTTTGAAATGGAGAGGATAAATAACGGTATAAGTTAATAAACTTAGGCGGGAAAAATCTGCCGGCAGGAAAGGCTTTTATAAAAAACCACCCTGTCCCTGAAATAATCGGTGATACTTGCGCCGACCCTGTTTTCTTTTTATATTTCGCAAACCATCACATTTTATGAAAAACATCCTGACGGTCCTGCTGCTGATTTTCTCCCTGTTATCCCTTGCTCAAAAAACAAACCGGACGCATACCTTTCGTGTAGTGGATTGGACCATCATAATACCAGAAGACTTTACCATCATGGACTCGGCTTCCGATGCAGCCCTCAACCAAAAGGGTGTAAAGGACATGGAAGATGCCAATGGCATTAAAGTGGATGCCTCCGCCACCAGGACATTGATCAGTGCCAGCAAACCTCCCCATAATTATTTCAATTCCACCATTACGCCGTATGACCCGGTGAAGGACGGCAATTACGACAGTACCTGCGCTGCGGTAGCCGACGTGGTATATCGTACGTTCACGACAAAAATTCCGGCCGCCAAACTCGATACGTTTTCCCGCGAAACGACCATTGATAATCTGACCTTTCACCGGTTTGAAGTGAAGGCCACGGTAAACAGCCAGGTAATATTCAATCTGGTTGTCCTCACAAAATACTACCGGGGCTTTGATTTTGGCATTACCTACCTGTACCAGGATGAAAAAAGCCGGGATGAAATTGAGCGCATGCTGGCAGCGAGTAAGTTCAAAAAATAAGTAGGCCGTAGCCCCGTGTTTGCCCCAC
>DATJYH010000134.1:0-3290 GCA_035499675.1 Puia sp. | reverse complement strand
GATCGGCATTTTTTGTGGTTAGAATGATTCTGAGAGCATTATTTCCTTCCGGCCCGGGACTGAGATTGTCATATTCCGGTTCTTCATCACCCACCCAGAACTCCGCGCCTTCAATGGCGATCTTTGAATACAGCTTTTCTCCCGGTCTTGCATGTCTTTTTATTTCCCTTGCCCCAAAGGCGGAGATATAAAAGTCGACTGCTTTTTTACCATTGCTGACAACCAGGAAGGGTTCCAGCGTTGTGGCTTTATTTTGAGTCATATTTTTCGGTTCTTAATTGTCAGTCCGATTGGCACATGTTAGTCGTGACATTTTACCCATGCTACATATGTCCGGCACCTGGCCAATTTCTCCGGTTGTTATTTGGCTTCAACGTGGGCCTCTATTTTGTTGTGTCCTCTGACAGCAATACATCTGCAATCAGCCTGTAGGTTTGATATTCGCCTGGCATTGTGCAGGATTTATTGAAGATGATTGTCACCACTACACGCCGCAAGCCTTAAACAGCATTAAACCGCAAATGATCTAATATTTTGCCCCAACCGCCAAACCCTGTCTGATACGGGTGAGTGTTTCCCTGGAAACACCCAGGTAAGAGGCTACCATGTGTAACGGTACCCGATGAAAGATATCGGGATAGGTATTGAGGAAGTCGATGTATTTTTCTTCCGCGCTGGCGCTGATGTTCATCAGTACACGTTTTTGCACCAGGCTGGCATTGGCGGTAATCAATGCCTCGGAAAAACTACCCAGTGTGGGAATTTGCTGTTTCAGGATTTCAAAATCATCATGATTGAACATCACTATTTCGGAGGCTTCAATGGCATCGATATTGTACTTTGAAGGCAGACCGCTGTAATAACTTTCGGGATCGGTGGTCCAGCTGCCGGCATCTGTAAAACGCAGGATATATTCATTCCCGTTTTCCGAAATGCTGTAATTGCGCAATAACCCTTTCGCCACAAAAATTTTATAACGCCCTACTTCCCCTTCCTGTAATACCAGTTCTTTTTTACGCAGTTTCCTGGCAGCTGACCTTGAACGAATCAGGCTGATCTGTTCCCGGGTCAGCCCGGGAATCATTCTTTCTGCATATTGTGCAAACAGTTCAAACATACCGGAGCATTAATGATCATAAAATTAACCAATAGGTCCTGAACCCTCAAAATTGCGTCAAATGTCCTTGTATGAACGATGTTAAGCGTGGTAGTTTTGTTGGAAATATCAATCACTCAAAAAAATAATATGAAGGTATTTGTAACAGGAGCCTCCGGTTTTATCGGCTCCGCGGTAGTAAAGGAATTATTGACAGCAGGACATGAAGTAACGGGGCTGGCACGTTCGGATGAATCGGCAAAAGCCATTTCCGCAGCAGGTGCGAAAGTTTTAAAAGGAAGCCTGGATGATTTAAACAGCCTGAAGCATGGCGCCTCGCAGGCAGATGGGATCATCCACACTGCCTTTATCCACGACTTTAGTCAGTATGCCAAGGCGGCCGGCACAGACAAAGCCGCTATTGAAGCGATGGGTGAAGTGCTGAAAGGAACCAGCAAACCCATCGTGGTTACCGGTGGCATTCTGGGACTGCCCAAAACCAATGGATTTGTGACCGAACAGGATGCGGCACCCGGTATGCCCCGTGCATCTGAAGCCGCTGCCATGGCGCTGGCCGAGGGAAATATACGCGCCTCCGTGATCCGTTTGCCGCCATCAGTGCATGACCAAGGCGATAAGGGTTTTATGCCATTTATCATCAACCAGGCAAGGAAAAAGGGATTGTCTGCCTATGTGGGTGATGGAAACAACCGCTGGCCGGCCGTTCACCGCCTGGATGCCGCACACTTGTTTCGCCTGGCACTGGAAAAAGCGGAAACAGGTGCCCGTTACAATGCCATCGGCGACGAAGGAATTCCCATCCGCGACATAGCTACCCTGATTGGCAAAACCCTAAACCTGCCGGTTATATCCATAACGCCGGAAGAAGCTGCAGAGCACTTTGAATGGATGGGCAGGTTTATTGTATTTGATAATCCGGCAACAGCTTTTCAAACGCAGGAGCAATTAGGATGGAAGCCGGGGCATATTGGGTTATTGGAGGATATGCGGCAGCATTATTTTTGAACTGAATTTGATATTGAATCCTCAAACGAAGGTCAATAGGGGGCTTCTATCCGCGAATTCTGCCTTGTAGTTCTTGTAGAATCTGTTTTACGTAGTCAGGATTAACTGAATCAAAAAATTCTGGGTTAATCAGTTTTCATAGCGCGAATATTCTTCAAATATTACTTCAGTAAAAACACCTACTGGTCAACGTTAGAAATCCCGGTTCACTTTAAGTTCATGATATCCTGACCCGCAGCGTGATGCAAATGTGAGATAGTAACGGGGCGCAAGTCGGTCTGACTAACCCGGATTTTGTTCAGTCCTGTGTTGATAGCCCGTTATACATGCTTGCGCCGGGGAGGGAGGAATTTCCCAATAACCCACGCCTGAAAAGATCCCCAACTTTCTCCTGCAAAATATTGATGAGTTCGGGATGCATATAGTCGTAATCATCGGGGATGCCAAGGCAAATTATTCGCTTCTTTTTGTAAATCCCCGGATAGCCAGCCTTTATGAAGTTTCTGTGAACCCGCTCCATGACCAACACTACATCAGCCCATTCCAACTGCTCCGGTTCGAGAACCGTATCCGCGGACCTGTCTGTCCCCGCTGAATCCACCTCAAAGCGGGAATCAGATTCGAATACTCTTTGTGCAGTTGCACTTCTCATTCGGTTGACGGTGCATACAAACAATAACTTTATTCTCGAGTGTGGCATTGGTATTGAAATTTCATCCTTTATTTCTTCTCCTACAATACCGTCTGCAGCACCGGCAAGGTCTTCATTACCGAAAAATCCTGAATATGCAGCGCATAGTATTGCTGAAAGGCCTGCAACAATACCCGCCTTGTTTCCTGGTTCAGTCCGATCTGCCCCAGGTCATGCGGTTCTTCCACATTCAACAGGCGGGAAACAATCTCCGCATGCGAGTCCGCCAAAAAATGGGGATGCGCCGGGTGGTCGGCTGCGAATACTCCTTCCCGCAGGTCCAAAAAAGGTTTGGCGGTGGAATAGTCGTTTAGTATTCCCAGCCCGAGTTCAGCCGCAAAACGGACCGCAAAATACAGGGGATAGTTGGCCAGCTCCTGGTCGCTGCTCCCATCAAGATGGATAAAGGCCTGTTCAAGAAAATGGAACAGCGCCTGGTTGCCCTCCGGCTGTTTCAGGCATTTTTGCAAAAGCTCC
>DATJYH010000133.1:0-5181 GCA_035499675.1 Puia sp. | reverse complement strand
ATCGTGTCCAAATAAACCCTGCTCAACCCTCTTTACGGCAAATAAAACCCAGGTGTCCCCGCCGGAAGGGCTCCTCGTGGTAGCGGTCGACGACCTGCACCCGGAAACCCGATTGTTGCAGGAGCGTTTCAAGCCAGTCCTTGTCAAAGAGTTGTTGCCGGTGGGTTTCCTGTTGTTTCAGCCAGGCTTCTCCCTGTTTAACAAAAAAGGTCATCTTCCTGCTAAGGACCTGCCTGACCCGGTCGATGGAGATTTCAATAAACATGGTCAGGCCGGGCTTTTCTATCATCCGCGTTGCTGGTTCTTCTGCCAGGGTACTGAGTACATCGAATATAAAATACCCGCCCGGTGCCAGTTGTTCATAAATGTTCCTGGTAAGTACTTTGATGGCCGGATCATTGTCGTCTTTTTCTTCCTCGAGATAACATACTGCCTCCCCGATGGCAGCAACCAACGTACAGGGAGGTATGCTAAAATCAAACAGGGAGGACTGTACAAAATGAGCATTGGGCGCTTTTTCCCGGGCGATGTGGAGCATGCCGGGAGAAATATCCACGCCCAGGACCGGGAATCCTTTTTCCGACAGCTCTTTTTCCAATATGCCGCTGCCGCAGCCCAGGTCGATGATGTATTGGGAAGATGGATCGCTGCCCTGCAGCAACCCGTCGATTTTAGCCGCTGCATCCAGCGCCACCTGCCCGTAATACCGGTCATGTATACCTGCTAAAGGTTCGCCATAAAATGCCGTTTCCGGAGCCGGAGGATTCATAACGCTGGAGATTTTACGGGTGAGCCGTCAATGCTATTTTCGGCACCTGCTTTGCTTGTTTGGTTGTATGACCTGCTGGACAGCCTGTTTTGCCAAATCGGCCAGGTGCCGCACAAGATACGCAGACATGCGTTAATTTTATGGACGCCCTTCATACCAGCAGCATGAAAATACTCAAGACGATCTGCCTGTTCCCGTTGCTAGCCATTTGTTTGCCGTTGTTTTCACAAATGAATGAACATGCATCTTATGCACTTATCAAACGGATTGTTCCGGGACATGCTGCAGATTTTGTAGTACAGGCCCTGGAAACCGGGGAACATGGCGACGCTTTTGAAATCGAAAGCGTACAGGGGAAGATCGTGCTGCGTGGCAACAATGCGGTGAGTATTGCCTCGGCGCTCTATTATTATCTCAATAACTTTTGTCATTGCCAGGTTACCTGGAACGGCAGCAACCTGGACCTGCCTGCCCGCCTGCCCGCGGTTACAGAAAAGATCCACAAAAAATCTCCCTATCATTACCGGTATTATCTCAACTATTGCACCTTTAATTACACCATGAGCTGGTGGAACTGGGACCGCTGGGAAAAGGAGATAGACTGGATGGCGCTGCATGGGATCAACATGCCATTGGCTATTACCGGGGAGGAATATACCTGGTACGAAGTGTACAGGGAGATGGGGTTTACAGACGAAGACCTGGCAGATTTTTTTTGCGGACCGGCTTATTTTTCCTGGTTCTGGATGGGCAACCTCGACGGCTGGGGCGGCCCCCTGCCGGTTAGCTGGATGAAGAGCCACCATGAATTACAGGGGAAAATACTGGCGCGGGAAAGAGCATTGGGAATGAAGCCGGTGCTGCCGGCCTTTACGGGTCATGTACCCGCTGCCTTTGCCAAAAAATTTCCTCATGCCAAACTAAAAACCACGAACTGGAAAAATGGATTCGGCGATACCTATATCCTGGATGCGAACGACAGCCTTTTTGCTGTGATCGGTAAAAAATTTCTCGAGAAACAGACGGCCCTGTTTGGAACAGATCACCTGTATTCCGCAGATACATTTAATGAAAATGAACCTCCTTCCAGCGATCCTTCCTACCTGTCGGCCCTGAGTGCAAGAGTATATGAAGGAATGAAAGCAGCAGATCCCGCCGCCACCTGGGTAATGCAGGGTTGGCTGTTTTACATTGACCGCGCATTCTGGAAAGATCCCCAGGTGGAAGCCCTGCTCAAAGCGGTCCCGGATGATCATATGATCCTGCTGGACCTGGCCGCAGAAATCGAGCCGGTATGGAAACGGACCCATTCGTTTTACGGAAAACCATGGATCTGGAACATGCTCAACAATTTTGGCGGCAATGTAAACCTGTTTGGAAGGATGGATGGCGTTGCTTCCGGACCCGCCGAAGCGCTGAACAGTCCCACCGCCGGTCGCCTGGCGGGCATCGGCCTCACGATGGAAGCCATCGAACAAAACCCGGTGATCTATGAGCTCATGATGCAGCATTGCTGGCAATCGGAACCCGTGAACCTGGATGAATGGTTAAAAACATATGCACGAAACCGTTATGCCACAGAAAACAACGACCTCGTGGAAGCCTGGCAGATCCTGCGCCGAACGGTCTATAACGGGCAACTGTTGAGAGACGGCGCAGAATCCATCGCCACCGGCCGGCCTACCTTTGATTCTGCAGCGGTATGGACAAGGACCAGGCTAAACTACAACGCCAAAGATCTCCTGCCTGCCTGGGATCTTTTCATCAAGGCTGCAAGGGCGGGTGTGAACAGCGACGGCTTCCGGTTTGACCTGGTGGACATCACCCGCCAGGTGCTCGCCAACTATGCGACACCGCTCCAAAAAAAATGGGTGGATGCTTTTCGTGCAAAGAACAAAGAGGCCTTTGACAAATACAGCCGGGAATTTATCAACCTCATATCGGATATGGACACGCTGCTGGGCACCCGGAAGGAGCTCCTGCTGGGTCCATGGCTCGCTTCCGCCCGCAGCTGGGGTACCAATAAGAAAGAAAAAATGCTGTATGAACAAAATGCCCGGGACCTTATTACGCTCTGGGGCGATGCCAACAGCCCGCTGCATGAATATGCAAACCGGCAGTGGAGCGGTTTGATGAAGGATTTTTATGAGGCCCGCTGGGTATTGTTTTTTTATGATCTCCGTGAGTCGCTCGATAAATCTGCAGAACCCAACCTCGATGATTTTGAAAAAACCATCCGGCGCTGGGAATGGGACTGGGTAAGCAGGCAACAAAAGGAATTTCCGCTGGAGCCATCCGGCAACAGCATTGAAATAGCAACGTCTTTGTATAACAAGTACCGGAAAACGATCGGTGAAGAATAATTTTTTACCGGACGGCCGCAACCATCACGGTTTTATCCCCGTGCCCAGCCAGAACAATGCATCGATCACAAAACGGTCCACAAATTCATTGCTGAACGTGAAAGACAGCTCCCGGTTTGTTTTGTTTTCATAGTCCATATCGTTGTGACCCATGTTAAAGTAGATCATCCGGTAGTGTTTGTTGGTCCAGGCCACGGGGTAATAACCACTGTGCCAGATCTCATAGAGTTTTGGGCCCGTCCCCAGGGGAAAACTCGAGGAATCGATGGATAAGAGAATGTCAATATCCGGGTTTTTGCGCAGGTCATGTTCCCAGCGATACCATTCGTTGGGAGAAGTTTTGAAAGTAGTTGGCAGATTTCGCGTAGCCGGATGTGTTTTGTCTTCCACCCGCAATATAGCACCCGTGGGTCTCCAGGTATTGCTGACATAGGAACCCGCGCCGATGAATTGCTGGTGGTACCAGCTCCAGTTCTCGGGGAAGTCGGAAGGCGTGAGCGCAAATCCTGAAAAATGAAATCCCATCCAGCCGCCGCCATGTTCCATATACTGGCGAAAAGCTTCCCGCTGCAGGGAGTCATCGGGCCGAGTATCTAGGAAGAGGACCACCTGGTAGTTGGAAAGAAAGGAGGCGTTCAGGTTGTTCCAGTTGTTGGTGGAATCGTATACAAAACCGTATTGAGCAGCCATGCCAGGGAACCAGCGGTTGGCCTCGTGAACAAAGCTGATATGCGCCAGGTCGCTTTTGGCGGTATAAAATGCAATTACTTTAAATTTAGGCGCGGTTGTTTGCGCCTGACCGGTACAAGACAGCAGCAGGGCAATGCACACGGTGAGCAACCGGGTAGTCAGGCTATTCATGTTCGGGAAGTATTTTGAGGGATTTACAGTCAAATATAAATGATTGAACAACGTTAAACATATTGCTTTCCCGTATTCGGCTGACTAAAACATCCGGCTCCAACAATAACTGTCATCTATGAATATCGCTCATCTGAGAAAAAAATCCCTGTTCGTCACGGCTTTTTTCTTTGTTGCCTTTTTGTCAAAAGCTGTTTCGCAAACGATGACCTGCCATGATATCCGAAACGGGGTGTTTGTATACTTTTCCTACAAAGACGGTACAAAGTCCACCTATACAAGAAATGGCCCGGTGCAAAAGGAGATGAATGCGCCTACGCATGAAACCGTACTGTGGGATGTGGAATGGGCGAACGATTGCTCGTATTTCCTGAAATACAATTCGGGTTTGGAGGACAGGCCAAAACAGGAGCTGGATTTTTTGAAGAAGCATAAATTTCTGTATCAGATCCTCTCTGTAACCGATGACTATTATATATTTGAAAGTCATGTGGACAATCCCTCAAACCCTGTTGTCATCAAGGACACGCTCTGGATCAAACAGTGGCGGGATGCCAGGAATAAATCGATCAGCAATCCCCGGATCGACAGCCTGTTGCCCATCCGGAAAATATGGTTTGACTCGGCCATGAGCAAAACGGCCACCCTTTATTTATACAGGCCCGGGAAGTTTGCGGAAGGTGGGGTGGATTGTATTATCTACATGAACAATACTCCCGTGTGCAATATGTCGAATAAAGCCGCATACATCGTTCGCCTGTTAAAAGAGGGCCCCACCACCCTGGTGGGTAAGGTCAGAAACCAGGAAACCATGATGACGATCAATGTAGAATTTGGTAAAAAATATTTTCTGCGTTGTGATATTCCCTGGAGGTTAGCCCCCAAAGCCCTGCTCACCATGGGCACCGAAGAAGAAGCCAAAAACTATTTTGACCGTGTAAAATGATCCGGGCCGATCGGCCCCCTACTCCCTCCCTCCCCCGGGGGGAGGGTTGGCTGGCCAGGTCAAAATAATTCAAACATGCATACCATTACATAAAACGACTAATGTCACGAAGGCTGATACATAACTTCAGGAACCCGGGACTTTTGTTTAAATTGGATGATTCACGAATCAGATCTGCGGATTACCGGGCAACACAACATGAAGCTTCCTCCTGGTATAAAAGAAAAAAACTTTGCGTTTGA
>DATJYH010000132.1:0-3028 GCA_035499675.1 Puia sp. | reverse complement strand
AATATAATAAGTTGCAGGCCCGGTTCAACAAATCCTCCTGTATGATCGGTTATTTCACGATGCATTAAAGTCCTGCGGCTGGGTGGTTTCTTAGTACATGATTAACAAGTTCAAAAGCTCCGAATGCGGGGATTGGCGTATTTTTGCGGATGGCTTCTACATTCAGTGAACAGTTGCTTGTATTCATCAGCACGCCGGTCTACATCGTGATCATCGGGCTGGAGATCATACTGAGCAATTATCATCACCGCAAACTTTACAGCTGGAAGGATACCCTGTCCAATCTTTACCTCATGCTGTTGAACGGGGGTATCGATCTCATATTCCGCGTCTTTTATCTTTTTGTGCTCGGATTTTTCTATGATCATCGCTGGATGTCCTTTAGTACACCCTTTACCTACTGGTTCCTGTTATTGTTGGCCGACGACTTTTTGTACTATTGGCTGCACCGCTTTGATCATGAAATCAGGCTGTTCTGGGCAGTGCATGTTACGCATCACTCCTCCGAGCACATGAACTTCACCGTTGGTTTCAGGTCATCCGTGTTTCAGCCATTGTATCGCTTCATTTACTTTATTCCCCTGGCTTTCTTCGGGTTCAAGCCGCTCGATATCGTTTTTGTTTATTCTGCCACGCAGATCTGGGGCATTTTTGTGCATACGGAACTTATCAACAAAATGGGATGGCTGGAATATATCCTGGTAACACCTTCGCATCATCGTGTCCACCATGCCTCCAATCCCAAATACCTGGATAAGAATATGGGCATGTTCCTCATCATCTGGGACCAGTTGTTTGGAACTTTCCAGGAAGAGCTGCCCGATGAATATTATCAACCCAAAAAATACGGTCTCACCAAACCCATCGAAAAGGAAACGCCTGTTTCCATTGTTTTTCATGAATGGCAGACCATCTGGAAGGACATCCGCCGAAAGGACATTGCCTGGAAGGACAAATGGAAATATATTTTCGGCCCTCCGGGCTGGAGCCACGATGGCAGCCGCAAAACCAGTGAGGAATTGAGGCAGCTTGAAAATGGCGGCGCTGTTACGCTGCAGGAAGAAGCGGTCCCGGCCTAGCGTAAATTTCTATATACACATATTGCTGTATTTATTGTGCCCGGCACCGGTAATTCTATTGGGCAGTTGTTGCGTCGCACACCTGTACTGAAGGAATCCAACCCAGCGCTGTTCTCCCTGTTTCATTGCCAGTTCTTCCAGGGTTAAAAAATCTGCAGCTGCCAGCTGCTGAAAAGCATTTGTTCAGCGCATCAATTACGGGTAATTAAAGGTCAAGTCACCGGCTTTATTTCTGTACGGCACTGTTTGGCTTCGTTTGGCGCCGTTCCCGGAGAAAATATTGCATCGGCATTTTCACCCATGCCGGGATCCTTGCACAGTTTCTGGTGTATTTGTCGTGTATTACTCGTGTCCATGTTGTGTTGCGCCGGTTCTCGTTTGTGACGCCCAACGATCCCGAGAGATTCAGCGAATTAATGCGAACCGCACGCTTTAATTATTTAATTTCATTAGCGACTTATACCGTTGAATTAACCGGCCTGGCAGGGCGGACCTGCTTACTCCCGAGAAGATGAATTAAAACTGCCTTTTGTATGTCCAAATGGCCCTCCATATTATTTTTTAGTATGTTGCCCATGCTTTGCATTGGTCAAAATCCGCTGACCAATTTAGCCGACGGAATCCAGTCTCGATTCAGCGACAAACAGCCCGTTATTGACTACAGCCTTATTGTAGACAGCGCTGATCTTTCTGTACTTACGGTGCAAATAAAGCTGAGTAATATCAGCGATACATTTCAACTTGCAATGTATGCACATCCGCTGGCTGATGATAAATACTGGCGTTATGTGGAAGGTCTTACCGTGACCACGGATCATGGCGGTGTGGCTGTATTCCGTAAAGACAGCGCTCTATGGAAGTTTGTAACGCAGGAGCGCAAAGCAACAATCACCTATAAAATTCACTTGCCGGCAACCAGGAACATGCGATCTGCAGCTCGACCATTCTTAACAGGGTCCGGCGGACTGGTGGGAGACTATCACTGCTTCATGTATGTGGCAGGTCACACCCTGGCCCCTTCGTTTATTCATTTTCGGTTGCCGGCAGGTTGGCAAATCGCCACAGGCCTTGAACCAACTGCAGACCCATCTACTTTTTATGCGTCATCAGCGGGAGCTCTACTGGACGCACCCGTGTTGATCGGCCATTTCGAAAAATGGCCTTTCCAGGTGGGCGGTGTTCCTCACACCATAGTGTACTGGTCTTTGCCCGGAGCTTCCTCCTTCGATACAACCACCCTCAGGTCAAACATTCAGAAATTGGTAACGGAGGCCTGCCGGCTATTTGGTCGTCTGCCCTATCGCGAATATTTTTTCCTCTTGCAGGATGGAAGCTGGGGTGCATTGGAGCATAATAATTCGGTCACCGTCGGAGTACCGTCCAGGGAACTTGCTCAAAATATTTTTGAATACAATACTGATATCGCCCATGAATATTTTCACGCATGGAATATGATGCGCATCGTACCGGTTGAATACAGCAATATCGACTATAAGCCACCACCATTGTCCAAATCACTTTGGTGGAGTGAAGGGCTGACCATGTTTTATGCTGATTTGCTGCTTCGGCGGGCGGGTATCCTGCATGATACTGCTACCAGATCGCAGCACCTTGCCGAATTGATTGCAAGATATCTCAACAACCCCGGCGATCATCTTTTCTCAGCTGAAAAGGTAAGCATGTCCGATGTTGCTCCTCCCGGTTACCTGGGCGATTTTATTGCCAGCACGCACCTTCAGGGGGAAATAATCGGTAATCTTCTGGATATGACGATCCGTGATGCCACGGACGGAAAACAAAATATCGATGACCTGATGCGCAAAATGTTTGATAATTTCAGCGGGAAGAATGGATTTGGATCCGGAGATGTTGAAAAGATGACAAATGAGGTCTGCCAATGTAATGTCGGTTCGTTTTTTGAAGATTATGTGAGGGGAAGCGAGATGATC
>DATJYH010000131.1:0-4571 GCA_035499675.1 Puia sp. | reverse complement strand
AGGGAGTTGTATGAAGACGGAAGTCTCGGCATCCTGAATGCCGTAGGCTATCCCAACCCTGATCGTTCCCATTTTCGCAGCATGGACATTTGGCAAACCGCCAGCGGCAGCCAGGAATACGTATATACTGGTTGGTTAGGTCGCTACCTGGACGCACAGTGTGCGGGCTGCGATAAGCCTACGCAGGCGTTGGAGGTGGATGATGTCCTGAGCCTGGCATTAAAGGGGAATCGTATCAAGGGCATCGCGTTGAAGGATCCCCGGCGGTTGTATGATAGCAGCCATGAACAGTATTTCAAAGACATCCTGGCGGACCATGCCGGGAAAAAGGATGAAGAGCCTGTTGCCTATCTCTACAAAACCATGGCGGAAACCATTTCCAGCGCAGACTATATTTTTCAACAAAGTAAAATTCGGCCTACCACGGCCACTTATCCCGACACGGAGCTCGGGAAGAATCTGAAAACAATCGCTTCGCTGATTCTTTCCGACATTAATACGAAAGTGTATTATCTGTCGCTGGGAAGTTTTGACACCCATGTGGGGCAACAGGGTCAGCAACAACGGCTTTTTACGGAGCTCAATGACGCAGTAAAAGCATTTTCAACCGACCTGAAAGCCAATAATCGTTTCCAGGATTTGCTGATGATGACATTTTCGGAGTTTGGTCGCAGGGTTGCCCAGAATGCCAGCGGGGGGACCGATCATGGTACTGCCAATAATATGTTCCTGATTGGCGGAGGATTGCAGCAAAAGGGACTGATCAATCCCATGCCCGACCTGGCAAACCTTGAGGAAGGAGACCTGAAATACCAGGTCGATTTCAGAAATGTATATGGAACAATCTTAAAAAAATGGCTGGACGCGTCAGACCGGGAAATCCTCGGAAGACCAGCGAATTATCTGCAGTTTGTGTGAGGAGTAAATTACCAGCCTTGTTTGGCGATACCGGCCTTGATGGCTGCCAGTGCTTTTTCTTCCCCTAACAGGGTGGTCAGCTTGTTTCCCTTTCCATCATGTCCCTGTGCCATGTAAGCTCCCTTGGCAGTTTTGGTGATCACAGCATCAAGGATGGGCACATTCTTTTCCTTGGTTTTAACGTTATAGGCCGTCAATGTTACTTCGCTGGACATGACTCAATCAGTTTTAAAAGGTTGCTAAAAACGATCTTTTCTTTTATTTGCCGCAATAGGCCCGGGCTTAAAGGTAGGCAATTTCCCTGTTCCCGTCCTAAAAATATCAATGGGTATACCGCTTGCAACTCCGGTAACCGGGATCAAATATCGAGTCTGGCGTATTTTGCATGCGACTCGATAAACTCACGTCTCGGTGCTACTTCATCGCCCATCAACATGCTGAAGATCCGGTCAGCTTCCGCGGCACTTTCAATCGTTACCTGTTTCAGGGTCCTGGTATCAGGATTCATGGTGGTTTCCCACAATTGCCCGGAGTTCATTTCACCAAGTCCTTTGTATCGCTGTATGTTGACTGAATCTTCTTTCCCCCCGGCCAGTTTTTCAACGAGAGCTTTGCGCTGTTCTTCATTCCAGGCATAGGCCTGTTCCTTACCTTTTTTAACTAGGTACAGCGGAGGTTGCGCGATGTATACATATCCCTGCTCCACCAGCTCCTTCATATAACGGTAAATAAAAGTGAGGATGAGGGTGGCGATATGACTGCCATCCACATCCGCATCCGTCATGATGATGATTTTGTGATAGCGGAGTTTGGCCAGGTTCAGCGCCTTTGGATCTTCGGCCGTTCCCACCGTTACACCCAGCGCGGTATACATATTACGGATCTCCTCATTTTCATAGATCCGGTGTTCCATGGCTTTTTCCACGTTGAGGATCTTACCCCTCAGTGGGAGGATGGCCTGAAAACTCCGGTCCCTGCCTTGTTTGGCGGTTCCACCCGCCGAGTCACCCTCTACCAGATAAAGCTCGCATCTTTCCGGATTGCGCTCGGAACAGTCGGCCAGCTTACCCGGTAGTCCGCCGCCGCTTAGCACGCTTTTGCGTTGCACCAGTTCTCTCGCTTTACGGGCAGCGGCCCTGGCCTGTGCGGCAAGGATTACTTTTTGAATGATATTTTTAGCTTCCCTGGGATTTTCTTCCAGGTATGCATCCAGTACTTTGGACACTGTTGAGTCGACCACACCGCTTACTTCATTGTTCCCCAGTTTTGTTTTGGTTTGCCCCTCGAACTGTGGCTCGGGCACTTTCACAGAAATAATGGCGCTCAACCCCTCACGGAAGTCATCTCCTTCAATTTCCACCTTGGCCTTTTCAAACAGGTTTTGCCTGTCGCCATAACTTTTGAATACCCTGGTCAACGCGCGTCTGAAGCCTGCTACATGGGTACCTCCTTCAATGGTATTGATGTTGTTGACGTAGGAATAGATGTGTTCGCTAAAACTGTCGTTATAGCTGAGGGCAATTTCAACGGCCACATTGGTGAGTTCGTCCCTGCCTTCCACGAAAATCACTTTTTGGATCAGCGAATTTCTGCCGGCGCTGCTGTCGAGCATTTCAATAAACTCCACGATCCCGCCCTGGCTGAAAAAGGTCTTGGAATAGCTGGCGCCGGTATCATCTTTTTCCCGCAGATCTTTTAACACGATCTGTACACCCTTGTTCAGGAATGACAGTTCGCGCAAACGTCCTTCCAGGATGTCTTTGTTGTATTCAGTAGTAATAAAGATGGAACTGTCGGGCCAGAAATGCACATTAGTCCCCGTTTTATCACTTACGCCGATTTCGCGTACCGGGTACTGTGGGATGCCGATCTTGTATTCCTGTTCAAATATTTTTCCTTCACGTTGTACGGTTACCAGCAGGTCCTTGCTCAATGCATTTACGCAGCTCACGCCTACACCGTGTAGTCCGCCGGACACCTTGTAGGTATTCTTGTCAAATTTTCCACCCGCATGCAATACGGTCATCACCACTTCCAGCGCGCTGCGTTTCTCCTTCGGGATGATGCCGGTGGGGATACCACGGCCATCGTCATCCACACTGATGGAATTGTCTTCGTGGATCGTAACCATGATGTTCTTACAAAATCCTGCCAGCGCCTCATCGATGGAGTTGTCCACTACCTCATATACCAGGTGATGAAGACCCTTCACACCCACATCACCGATGTACATAGCGGGCCTTTTTCTAACCGCCTCCAGACCTTCCAAAACCTGAATACTTTCGGCACCATAACCGTTGTTGGCGGGGCTTGCAATCTGTTCTAACGTATCACTCATAGCGTGTATAATCCTGCTTTTTGATGATTACATTCATAGGGTCGGCAAATGTACGAAGAATAAGCCTTTTTAAGGCGTAAAAAGGCCCTTTTTTCTGGCTTTTCGGGGCATCGATTGCCCGTCAACAAATGACGCTCAAAAAGGGGTTCCTGCAGCCGCGAAACAGGCATAAATGACAACCGCGTGACCGGGAATTTCCTGATTTCACCCGTACATTTGCGACTGAAACATGCATCAACCACCAGACATCTTGGCCCTGGCCTACCGGCAGCCTGTTATGCAGGATGAACTGCCGCTATTGTATGAGAAGGAACACCAGATGCCCGGCTCTGTAAAGTATACCATCAGCCGTTACCGGAAAAACCCGAGATGGAACATGGACGACCTGGGGATGATGGTATATCATTACAAAAAAGAGGACCTTGAACAAAACTATTTTGAACTGCGCTTTTGCATCTCCGGTAATATGTATTGCCGTAAAAAAGAAATGGAGTGTGATGCCTGTAAATTCGATGCCTCCCGCAACTGTACGGAGCGGACCGAGAGTGTAGATGTACTGAGCTTCCGTTTTTCGCCCGTTCATCTTTCCCAGTTCAGTAAACCCCGCCGGCAAAACGACAGCCTGGCAGACAACATTCTCCACTTCAGGCATCAATCATCCTTTTCCAAAATATTGACCCTTTGCAGCCGCACGCGCATGGTATTGGAAGCCCTGCTCAATCACGGCTATTCGGGAAGCCTGGAAAATATTTACATCAATGCGCAAACGCAGATGCTGCTGTTGTATAGCCTGGAGTGTATGATCGGGGAAAAGGAACCCGAGGGTTTCCGTTGTAAGTTCCTGGCCAATGAGGCAGACCGTGAAAAGATTTCGAAGGCAAGGGAAATTTTGCTGGAGCATATCGGCGAGCCCCTGACCATCAAGGAACTCAGCCGCAAGGTGGCCATCAACGAATGTTATCTTAAAAAAGGATTCAAGGAAATGTTTGGCACCACCATATTCGATTTCTACCAGGGTCAGCGAATGGAACATGCCCGTTACCTGCTGTACGAAAAGGGATTGAGTGTAACCGATGTGTCGGTGATGCTGGGGTATTCCTCCATTTCACATTTTTCCACGGCGTTTAAAAAACATACGGGGCTTAAACCCTGTGAACTGCTCTTCCATTAGCCATTACATGCCATTTTTAGCGGGGAATGCAGTTGATGCCCCCACACTATGCATTGAATTCCGCCAGGCTTTCTTCCACAGCCTCGATGGTTTCATCCAGGTCTCTTTTACTGAGGGCATTGTTGAGGAACCAGCTTTCAAAGG
>DATJYH010000130.1:0-13445 GCA_035499675.1 Puia sp. | reverse complement strand
ACCGGGCTCGTATACGTATTGCAAATCTTTGTTGTAGAACCTGAGATCATCCACGCCCAGGGTAAAACTGATTTCTTTGCTTTCTCCTTTTTTCAGGAATACTTTTTTGAAGGCTTTCAGTTCTTTTACCGGCTGGGTAATGCTGGCCACCAGGTCGCGGATATATAGCTGCACGGTTTCTTCCCCGTCGTAATTACCACTATTCGTGACCGTTAGTTTCACCAGCAGTGTTTCTTCGGGCCGGATCTGGTTTTTGCTCAACGACAGATCGCTATAGCTAAAACTGGTATAGCTCAGACCATATCCAAAGGGAAACAGCGGGTCATTTGGAGCATCCAGGTAGTTTGATTTGAATTTGGGAAATCCCGTGCCATCATAGGGCCGGCCGGTGTTTTTATGATTGTAGTATATGGGTATTTGTCCCACGTTCACGGGAAAACTGGTGGACAGCTTACCGGAGGGATTATGGTTCCCGAAAAGTACGTCTGCAATGGCATTACCGGCTTCGGTGCCGCCAAACCAAACATCCAGCAGCGCGGTGGCCTGGTCGTTTTCATGCACAAGCGTCATGGGACGACCGTTAAACAATACCAATACCAATGGTTTGCCGGTTTTGGCAAGCGCATCGATCAGGTGCTCCTGGCTTTTGGGGAGACCGATGTCGGTCATGCTGGATGACTCCCCGGTCATATCCGCTGCCTCACCCACTACGGCCACCACTACATCTGCTTTATTGGCAGCATCCACAGCCTCCTGTATCATGTCCTGGGGCGAACGCGAATCCGTTTCTATTTCGGGTCCGAACACATTCACCCGTTTTACAAAATTGGCATCATCGGAAATATTGGCTCCCTTGGCATACAGGATGTTCACGGCACTGCCGGCCACCTGTTTGATTCCGTCAATGACTGTCACTGATTTTGAAAAATCTCCTGCCACACTCCAGGTACCGAGCATATTCCGTTTGCTATTGGCCAGGGGACCTACCAATGCAATGGTTCCCGATTTTTTCAGGGGCAATACCTGGTTGCTATTCTTTAACAATACACAGCTGCGGGCAGCCACCTCCCGTGCAGCCTGGCGGTGCCCGGGAGAAAGAATTTCCTTAGCCGCACGTTGCTCGTTCATGCGACGATAGGGATCGTCAAACAATCCGAGTTTGTATTTTGCCTCCAGTACGCGACGGCAGGCTATTTCAATATCCTGTTGGGTAATTTTCCCCTCATCCAGCGATTTTTTCAGGGTAGTCAGGAACCCTTCTCCCACCATATCCATATCCAGCCCTGCTTTGAGCGCCAGTGCGGATACTTCCTGCAAATCACCCACGCCATGTGCGATCATTTCATTCACCGCCGTATAATCCGACACTACAAATCCACCAAAGCCCCATTGCTTCCGCAGCAGGTCGGTCAGCAACCATTGGTTGCCCGTGGCAGGAATGCCGTCTATCTCGTTAAATGAACTCATCACACTTCCCACGCCTGCGTCCACGGCAGCTTTATAAGGAGGCAGATAATATTGATACATACGGATCCGGCTCATGTCAACGGTGTTGTAGTCACGGCCAGCCTCAGCCGCACCATACAATGCAAAATGTTTTACACAGGCCATCACCGCGTCGTTGTCGCGCAGGCTGGCACCCTGGTAACCTCTTACCATGGCAGCCGCTATCTGTGAACCCAGGAAGGGATCTTCTCCCGAGCCTTCGGCAATTCTTCCCCAGCGGGGATCACGGGCGATGTCCACCATGGGGGAAAAAGCCCAGTCCAGTCCGTCTGCACTGGCTTCGGTGGCAGCAATGCGCGCGGTTTTGCGGATCAATGCGGTATCCCAACTGCAGGAGAGGGCCAGCGGAATAGGAAAAACGGTTTTATGTCCATGGATCACATCCAATCCAAACAAGAGGGGAATATGCAGGCGGGAATTGTTGACGGCTATCTCCTGAGCCTTTCGCACTTTTTCCGGGCCGGTAATCCCAAACAGGCCGCCCACCAGGCCTTTCCTGATCTTGTCGTCCACATCCTTACTCACTACTGATCCGGTCACTGCTCCACCGGGCGTTACCAGGTTTAGCTGACCTATTTTTTCCTCCAGTGTCATTTTGCTCATCAGGTTGCTGACAAAGCTGTTCATGGCGGCATCCTGTGCGCGCAATTGCATGGTGAGGAAAATTGAAATCCCCAAAAAAACTGTCTTTCTCATATAGCAGATTTTATTCGTTGTTGACTAAAATTATTTTAACAGGTAGGGGGAGATGGCCTTTCTCCAGATAACATATCCTCTCCGGTTCATGTGCAGTCTGTCGTCCTCAAATAATTCCGGGTCGGGCCTGCCCTGCACATTGATCATGCTTGGGTAGATGTCCACGAACATCGCATTCTTCTGTACAGAAATAAACGCTTTGATCAATGCGTTTGTTTCTTGAGTTTTTGATGTGAGCTGGGCCCTCGCCGGACTGGGCTTAATGGAGACATACAAGATGTTGGCGTCGGGCAGATGTTTCCGGACCAGCACAAATAATTCCTTAAAATGACCAAACACCACCTGTGGCGTGGAAGCGGCACTATCGCTGTTGGCCAGGTCGTTGTCACCACAATAAATAACCACCTGCCGGGGACGATAGGGGAAGATGATATCGTTGGCATAGCGGATCACATCCGGAATGCTGGATCCTCCAAAGCCCCGGTTGATGATGGTAAAGCCAGGAAAATCTTCTTTTATATCCTTCCACATGCGAAAAGTAGAGCTTCCCACAAAAAGAATCGCACCCTTGGGCGGGAAGCTGACACTGTCCTGTTTTTTAAAAGCCCTTATTTCATCCGAGTAGGGTTGCGCCTGTAAGAGTTGCAGGACGCCTGTAACAAAAAAGAAAACAAATACGAACCGCAGGGAAAAAAGTCTTCTGTTTCTCATGTCGGGTTATTCTACTTTTAAAATTGTTGTTTTAGGTGAAACACCATTTTCATTAACAGCCTCTATGCAAAAATAATAGGTACGTTCCTTATCCATCGCTTTAAAAAAATAATCGCTGTTGCCATACAGCATAATGCTGTTGTACAATTTGTCCGGCGCTGTACCGAAATAGATGTTGTAGGCGTAAGCATCATTGGATGGCTGCCAACGCAACCAGGCGCTGCGCTTGTCTTTTTCCGTGCGCAGTACTATAAAATCCCTGACCGCTTCGGGCCTGTTACCAGTCCCATACCCAAAAACCCGGAAACCGCTCAGCGCGAATTTACCCGTGGGCATGTGCAGGTTTTCCATCCGGATATACCGGGTTTGTACGCCCTGCGGCAATTCGATGTAATCATGTGGAACATCCCGCTGGTTATTGCTTTTATCGACCAGGAGTTTCCAGTTTTTTCCGTCATCCGACTGGTACAGTTTATACTGGTGATAAATGTTTGTTTGCTTTCCCAGGAACTCCGCATCCTGGTCGGCATAATTGATCTGGATGGCTTTCACCTGGCATATGCTCCCCAGGTCGGTCTGGAACCATTCCCCTTTATTCCCGGTAGCGGCGCTCCAATAGGTTTTTATGTTTTCATCCACTGCATTATTGGCATTATAACTACCCAGGGTAGACGAAACCATCACCGGTTTGTTATAGTTGAGCAGCATCCAGCCGGTAAATCCGCCATCGCCTCCGGGGCCGTTCCGCTCTTTTGATTTTTCCGAAGGCAGATAATGCGGGTAGTCCCCAAAGGAAGTATTGCAGTACATCACGTCGTCGCGGTCAAAACCGGCAGGCCATATGCCGATCCTCCTTTCAAAATTGTTTTTCACCGCGATCACCATGGTGCTTACATGCCAATAGTTACCCTGGCCATCCTGAAAAGTGGCACCGTGTCCCGCTCCGCGGGCAAAGCCCCCGGGTTTATAGGAAACGGGATCGGACTGGGGGATATAATTTCCACCCAGCGGCTGATCGCCCACTACCACGCCATCCGCATAGCCACTGAATTCAGTGCCCGGTGCACCATACTGCAGGTAATACTTACCGTTATGCTTGGTCATCCAGGAACCTTCTATAAAGGGATCCAGGAATGTATTGTCCGAATATTCCCCAAACCGTTGCCAGCCATACCGCCAGTCTTCCAGGAAATACATCTCCTTGCGGGTTCCGATGGGCTGAAAAGTTTTGCGATTCAGTTCCACGCCGTACAATGGATAACGGTTGCTGCTGCCATTGTACATGTACAATTTTCCGTCGTCGTCTGCAAAGAAATCCGGATCCCAGCCGCCTATGTCAAACGAATCCACGAGCGGTTTCCATTCGTTGGCCTTTGGATTGGTACTCATCCACAACGTAAAATTCCTGCTGTAGGTGGAGCCAAAAACGATCATGGTATCACTCAGTACGCCGATGGCGGGCGCGCAGAGCTCATCATAAACATGGTTCCAGGGCCGGAGGAATTTTTTTGAAATAAAATTCCAGTTGAGCATATCGTGGCTCCACCAGTATCCCCACTGGTTGGTGGAAAAAAGATAATAGTCGTCCTTGTATCGAACAATCACCGGGTCAGCCGTGGCGCGGTGGCGACCTGCCGTGGAAAAATCAGGTATGGGTGTGTAGCCATAGTCGATGTTGATGGGATTGCAGTAGGTCTGTTGCTGAGCGGACAGGTTGGAAACCATCCCGGTCAATGACAGCAGGCAGAGGAGCGATCGCATATAAAATGAAACCAGTTTTGTGCTCATGGTTGTGATTTGGTTTTAGCAGTGCAGGCATTGTATTCATCAATGATGTTTTTAAACACCCGCACTTTTTTAATATCTGACCTGGTGTAAGCGCCCAGGAAATAGCCCTTTCTTTTTTCCAGTATCTTGTTAGCGAGGTCGGGGCAATCGTTTACGATCCTGCTCATTTTCAAATCAAATCCGGGCACCAGGTTTTTGCCGGAGATATTCCAGGTTTCGTAAGGACCCTGGCCAGGCAGCGAAATGAAGTAGGAATACATGTCTTCCCCATTCACATTCTTTTTTGACTGGTACAGTTCATAAAACTGGATGCGCGAGTCACTCCTGGTAAGTTGTTTTACAAACAGGAAATGTTTGGCACCGCTAAAGTCGATGTCGAGTTCCTTCAACGCATAGTAGCTACTGTCGATCCTGTATCCCCTGATGTCTTTCAGAGATATTTTTTCTGTTTGCCCATCCTCTGCCAGCTCGATAAAACCGCCGGCAGCCTGGCCGGTTTCGAAGGCGATCGTAATGGCACCTTTTTTTCCCTTACCATCAGCAAGATAGATCGTTCCCTGCTGTTTATACACATCATTTGGCGTATTCAGATAGGCCTTGGGCATACAGCCGGTGCCGATGGAGACAAAAAACAGCATGGCAACCTGGATTCTGATCATAACACAGGCCATTTGAAGCCGGATGGCAGGAATTCCTGCCGGTATATATTTTTCATCTGTCAATTGTTTTCGTGTGAAATTAGGGAGCATGGTTAATTCCCCATATGCGGACTGCTGAATCCCAGTTTCTTCAGACCTTCCTGTACTTCGGGTATCTTCATAAACAAATTCCAGATCATTCCGCTGCGGTAGTTCTCGATCATCACCACGATGGGGCCCTGGTCAATGGCCAGGTGCGTTCGGGCATACCAATCCTTTGTTTCACTAAACCCGTCCGCGAAGCCATAGGGTCCCCAGATCTTATTTCCGAGATCGTAATAAAAATGTTTCAGGGCCTGCATGCTGTATTCGGGCGTATAAGGAAAGGAGGAAAGTGCCGCCGTAGGCTGGATCACGCCCCGGTCGTCCTGCGGACAATGGGCCACGTACCCTACATAACTGTCGCCCGCCGTCAATCCCCAGCAATTGGCGCCATAGCCTTTGAATTTTTTGGGATTTTCTATGCACCAGGCCCGGTTGATCAGTGTATGGTTGCGCGTTTGCTCCGCATAGTCAATACCGTTATCATCCTTCAGTCCGTTGGGATCGATGCCCATAAATGTATATTGCTCAAAAAAAAGCGGGCCTCCGTATTCAAAATTTCCCAATGGCAGGGTGATGCCATAATAGGATTTCCCGTTCCGCCAGGAAGCGCTGGACACCCAGCTATGCTGGTAGAGATCTTTGGAAATGGGATGTGTGGGAGAAGAGGCGGCCAGGATATAGGTGATCAGGCATTCGTCCCATCCATACACCGGGAAATTCATGTCGAAATCATTATAAGGGCTCCAGTGCCAGTACAATTTGTCGCCTCCGTTGCTATGCCAGTTCCAGTCGGCCACGGTCCACATTTGCATGACCCTGTTTCGGAAATATTTTTCCAGGGGTTTGTCGCCGGAAAAATAGGCGCGTGCGCTTAGCAGTCCCATAAACAGGTAGGATGTTTCCACGATATCGGCCCCATCGTCCAGCCGGCCAAAGGGAATCGTTTTCCCGGTAGCGCCGTTCATGAAATGAGGATAGATGCCGTGATAACAATCGGCCTTGACGAGAAAATCCACCATCTTGACCAGCCGTTTTAAGGCGGTATCCCTCCCGATCCATCCACGTTGCACTGCTACGATGGTTGCCAAGATACCAAATCCTGTTCCCCCGATGGCGCAGGCCTCTGGTCCGAAACTGTGCCGGCTGAAATTGGGATCACCATCGGCCTCATTGATATAATCCCAATAATACTCCGCTTTCACCGTGTTGTCTCGTTCCCTGGCAAGGCCGCTTACCGGGTGTCCAAAATGCCAGAAATAGCGGAAGGTCTGTCGTTGGACCAGTTCCAGCAGGGCCGAGTCGGGCAAGCCGCGTATAATGCCTGCCGGCTGTATCGCGTCCGGGTAACCCGGTGGGTGCTTATCTGCTTTTGCATAAGATGCCGCAGTGCGAGGATTACCCTGTGCCCAACCAGCTAATGGTACCGTGCATGCACACACGTAAATCAAAACACAGGCAATTCGGAGGCATGCCGAAGAATAAAAAAAGTGTTTCATGGCAGTTTTCGTTTTATGGAATCCATGGGCTTTTGAAACCTAATTTTTGCAAGCCATTCTTTATTTCAGGGCAGCTCATAAACAATTTCCAGAGCAAACCGCTACGATAGTTCTCGATCATGACCACAATAGGGCCTTCATCGATGGCCAGGTAGTTTTTGGCATACCAGTCTTTTGATTCGCTGAAAGCATCCGTAAACCCGTAGGGGCCCCAGATCCTGTCGCCCAGCTTGTCATAAAAGTAGCGCAGGGCTTTCATGGAAAATTGTGGCGTGTATGGAAATGAGGAAAGCGCCGCGCTGGGTGTGATCACGCCCAGGTCATTGTCGGGAGAATGCGCATCGTATCCTTCAAAATTGTCGCTGGCGGTAAGCCCCCAGCAGTCCGGACCATATCCTTTGTAGTGAAGCGGGTTGCGCACGCAGTGTTCGTGATTGATGAGGGTGTGATGATAGTTTTGTTCCCAGTAATCGGCATACTGATCCCTGAGCCCACGAGGATCGAGTCCCATAAATGAGTAGTGCGCAAAAAACAACGGTCCCCCATAGTCGAAACCCAGTGGTAGTTTTATGTCGTAGTAAGAACGGCCATTCAGGAAATGATTGCTTTGTGCCCAGCAATTGTGATACACCCGGGCATCGATGGGATAACGCGGCGAGGAGGCGGCCAGCACGTAAGTGATGAGACATTCATTCCATCCCCTGATCTCAAAATTCATACTCCAGCCATTGTTGGGGCTCCAGTGCCAGTACAGCAGGTCAAGTCCGCCACGGGTATGCCAGTTCCATTCTGCATCGTTCCAGAGCCAATTGATCCGGTTGCGCAATTCCGTTTCTTTTTCAGCCTTGCCGTTGAAATACTGACGTGCGCAAAGCAATCCTTCGAAGAGATAGGACGTTTCAACAATATCGCCACCATCGTCCTTGCGGCTGAATGGAATGGTTTTGCCAGTCGCCCCATTCAGCCAATGGGGGAAGATACCATGGTAGCTATCGGCCTTGGACAAAAACATGATCATCTTAAGTAGCCTGTCTACGGCGTCTTTCCGGGTGATCCATTTTCTTTCTGTTGCAACAATGATCGCCATCACCCCAAATCCGGAGCCGCCGATGGTCACCACCTCCTGTCCATAATCGTAAGCCTCATTGCTGCGCTCCCTGGCGAGGCCACTGACGGGATGGGCAAAGTCCCAGAAATACTTAAAAGTTTGCTGCTGGGTCAGTTCCAGGAGTGCTGAATCAGAGAGCTGTTCGGGTCGTCTGGCCGCGTTTGCATCGTTGCCATCCTGTGCGCACATCTCCATGTTCAACCCTGCAAGCAGGCATACAAGGAACAGGAGACATATCCCATATCTTTTCATACGATTCATTTGCGTTCATTTTTATATTGAAAGAACAGGAGGCTGTCATTGTTCCGGGCAGCCACCAGTACATCACCAAATTTTGCGGTATGCACCCATTTCAGGTCGCGGATTTCCCCGCGGGCGTCCGGCAGCAAGGCATTTTCTTCAAATCCCGGCCGGTCCTTATCAAAGGAAAACAGCGTGGGAAAGAGCGCATCATATTTCCCCTCATAAGGTATGGTGCCATAGAAATTCCCGCCCGCAACATAATTTCCCGGCTGCGAACCGGGCAGTGCAGCAAAAGCAAATATGGGAGCTAACTGCAATGCATAAGGAAGATCCGTTCGCACAAAATTTCCCTTCCCGTCGTTTATAAAACAGGCGGAGCCGAGGGTTTCCGCGGTGAGTTCCCGATAATCTTTGAAAAGATCATAGAACATATACTGAACGGTTTTTCCTGCCACCTCATCATATCGCAGGTAGGCCTTCTTCAGCACGGGCAGGGCACGTTCCAGCTCATCCTTGGCCAGGAAGGTATATTCCTTTCCGCCCGAGGTATAGCACAGGACCTGTTCCACGGTGCCATTGCCGTCAAAATCTTTGATATAGAGTTTCAGGGGACCGTCTTTCCCTGACCATAGTTTAGAATTGTGACCCCAGTTTCCGGCCAGCAGATCCGGGTATCCATCACCATTAATATCGGTAACATAGAGATTTTGCCAGAGACCGGTGGAGTGGGGAATATCCGTTTCTGTAAATTTTCCGTGGTCATTCATAAATACTTTTAGTGGCATCCATTCCCCTGTAACCAACAGGTCGGGCCATCCATCGTGGTTGATGTCGGCAAAACAGGCGGAAGTGACCGTACCCAGGTTGGAAAGCTGGATGGTTTGATAGGTAGCCGCTTCAAATTTTCCCTTCCCATCGTTCAAAAAAAGATAGCTGGTCATGGGTTGACCAAACTGGTTGCCATAGGTATTGGCCAATGTGCCGATAAAGATATCCGGGGCTCCGTCATGATTCACATCGGCGATGGCTACGCAGGATTTGTTGTACAACCGTTGCACCAGGAAATCCTTTTTCTCTTTGAAATGTCCCGTTCCATCGTTGAGGTACAATCGATCCTGCAAGAGTTGGGGCGAATTGACCTGGGGCTCGTTGCCTCCGCTGATCACCAGCAGGTCGGGCCATCCATCTCCGTTGGCATCAAAAAAAACGGCATCTACGTCTTCGCAGAGTGCATATTTGGCGAACAGGGCTGTATCGGAGGCATGAAAGCTGCCATCCGGTTGTTGTATCATGAGCGCACCAGCCTGTCCCCTGGCACCACAGGCATAAAAATCATCCAGCCCGTCCTTGTTCACATCCCCAACGGCAATCTTTGGTCCGCGCGTGCTTTCCTGGTGCGGTATCAGGTACTGGACATTAAAGTCATTAAAGTCGTCTTCCTGGTGTCGCCAGGGGCAGATCACCCGGCTGGTAATGTTCTCCAATACAGTTTTCCCCGATGGGAAGAAAGCGGCATAGACAAATTTGCCTGATGCATTTTTCTGCTCCAGTGTCATCTGCCTGTTAGCCGGCACATTTCTTAACAACTGGAATGCCTGGTCCGGCCATACGACCAGCAGGCTGTCGACCATGCCCGCGCTGTCCAGTCCAAAATGGAGGCGTGTGTCCGAGGAAGACTGGAAGCCCCGTGTCAGCATAAGTTCCTGGAATTGCAATTGTGATGTACCCGCGGCGTTGTGTGTCCAGAGATAGGTTTTGGCGCCGATGCCGAATGTATTCATGCCGCTGCCCTTAAAAGAAATGGAGAGATAGCTCCTGGCCGGTGCTTCATTCCGGAGAACAGGTGCCGTTGCGTTGATGGCATTGATCACGAGGTCCAGCCTGCCGTCGTTGTCCAGGTCCGCATAAGCAGCTCCGTTATAGTACCCCTTTAGCTGCCCCGTGCCCCATGCGTCGCTCACATCGCTAAAAAATTCCTTCCCGTCACCCCTGAATAAAAAAGGGTGTGAAGATCCGTCGGGAATGGACTCGATGGCCTTGTCGTCGTACCGCATGGTTTTATCTAGCCCGCGGTATTTCATGTCCGATACATATCGAATATAGTCCAGGTCTACCGGTCGTTTCACGATGCCGCTGGAGATAAAAAGGTCCTTGTTCCCGTCGTTGTCAAAATCAGCGAACAAGGGGCACCAGCTCCAATCAGTGGCGGGTATGCCGGCAATCAGGGCCACATCACTAAAGCTGACCCCACTGCCGTTGTTGCGTTGAAGACAGTTGCGGGAATACTGGTCCTGGAACCCGTTGAAGGTTAACTTGGCCCGGTAGGTATTGGCGTTTTCGTCGCTGCCATAGGTCTTCAGCGTTTTTTCATCCGGTGGCAGCATGTCCACGGTTACAATGTCCGGTTGCCCGTCATTGTTATAGTCCGCTATATCGTTGCCCATGCTAAAACGAGAATAATGTCCAAAATGTTTGGCGCCGCTCTCGGTGAACGTGCCATCACCATGGTTGATGTAGTAGTAGTCATTTTCATGAAAATCGTTCCCGATGTAAATATCATCCCAGCCATCGTTGTTCAGGTCGCCTACGCTGATCCCCAGCCCGTACCCGAGGCTGCTTTGATAAATACCCGCCTGTTTTGACACGTCTGTAAATTTACCGGTTGTATTCAGATCGTTCCTGTACAGGCGGGCGCCCGACAGGGAGTCATAGTCTCTCCGGTGACTGGTATCCACAATGTTTTCGTTGGGATGGTGCGACTGGTTGAGAATAAAACAATCCAGGTCGCCATCGTGATCATAGTCGAAAAAAACTGCCTGGCTCGTAAAACAACGGGTATCAAGACCCATTTTCTCCGATTCTTCCTCAAACCTGCTGTTGCCCTTGTTGATGAACAGCATATTGTGCCCTTTCAGTCCATAGCGTTGGCTTACCGTTGATACATAGATGTCCAGCAGTCCATCGCCATTTACATCCGCCATGGTGGCGCCGGTGCACCAGTCGGCCGTTCCCGCTACACCTGCCTTATCTGTAATATCTTCAAATTCAAAATTGCCCTTGTTGAGGTAAAGCTTGTTTCCCCCATAATGGTTGGCCGTAAAATAGATATCGGGGAGACCATCGTTGTTGATATCCCCGATCGCCACGCCTCCGCCGTTGTAGTAGTATAAATAATAGAGGATGTTCAGGAGTTTGGTTTTCTCCAGGGTGTTGGTAAAATGGATGTTTGTTCGTGTATCGGGCATTGTTACAAACACGGGATGCGCTCGATGACAGGAAACCGTCAGCAGGAGCGCAGTGGCCAGGAGCAGGCGATGATAACCGGACACAGGCATCACAGGTTCGATTTTTTGTTGGAGGATAGGAATTTTTTTGTTTCCGGGGGATAAATACGGATATAGTGCGAACGCATGGTGGCGGAAGTAAGGGTACTCTGGCCCTGCAGAAAAACCATGATGGATCGGGATGCCTGCAAGGGCATATGACAATCGATGCAATTCTTTTCTTTCTGTGCGGTTGTCAGAGATTTCATGCTGCAGCTATGATCACTGCCGGAAGTATGACAGGATATGCATCGTTGCGAAAACAGCGCAGTTTGTCCCGTTTCCTTTTGATGCGGCTGATGACAGGTAAGACAGGTCATCTGGCTCATCCGGAAACATTTGCTCGCGGCCAGCAGTCCATACTGATTGCCGTGTACGTCTATGTTGGCCGCGTTGCCTGCGGAGGTATCAACCGCAAAATAATTACTCAACGTGTCCCCCGGTTGAAAAGAAAACGCAGGTTGCGTGGCGGTCAACCGCCCCCCGTGGCAAAGCGAGCAAAGGTCAAGACTTTGCCGCCTCGAAAACGTTGCAGGGTTTTGAATATACCGGCCTTCCCCTTCTGTTGGATGTTGCTGCTGAAAAGCGATGTGCCGGGCTCCCGGCCCGTGACATTTTTCACAACCCACACCATACAGTATGCGATGGTCAAACTTTTCAAACTGTGCGCCGGGAGATGAAATACTATGTGCATAGGTGGTATGGCATTCCAGGCATCTTGAGGTGATGGGCCGTCCGAACGCCACTTTTCCCGGGTACCCGGGACTGTTGCACCATTGGGCGACGGCCGTAAAATAAGTAAGGGGTAATTGAAAGAGGGTATCCTTCCACCAGTACAGGTAGGTTTGACCCCGGGTGCCGGATCCAATGCACACATCAAATTGCCTGGCCTTTTTCTCTACGCCACGCTCATACTGGACCTGGTAAAAACGCCCATTTCTTTTTTCCATCATCACTGTGCTTCCAGGATCCAGCTGAAACTGGTTTTTACCTGTTTCAAAGCTGCCCATGATGGTCTCAGGGGTGGCAGGCTGGGAACTGAGCTGGTGCGGACTGTGCATAAAAGAGTCGACAATATTTTTATGACAGGAAAGACAGGCTTGTGAACCGGCATATTGGTCGTACATGCCATTGTTCGGCTGCTCCCGCTGCCGGGACGCATTGTTCATACACTGCAGGAACAAACAAGCCCCTGCCAGGATACCGGACATCACCAGCACCGATCTTGGGCAGTACACGCTTCTGACCATAATGCTCAAAAAAGCGAAGGGCTGAACAGCAATATGGCTCAGCCCTTCGCCGGATATCGTTTTCGCTTATTGCTTATTGTTATATATGTTCTGAACGTCGGTGGCCGATAGGGCGGTATTGTACAGCCTGATATTGTCCAGCGCGCCAGGGAAACCAGACATCCATGAATTGTTAGCATAGGTGTCCACAATACCAACTGCTTCCTGGAAACCGCCCACTATCACCTGGGTAGCATTTCCATCGAAGACAATGGTTTCATTCAACTTCTGGTCAAACTGTACACCATCGCGGTACAAAGTGGCTGTTTTGCCGGTAGCATCGTACACAAATACCACGTTGTGCCAGTTGCCATCGTACATATGCGGCCAGCGGGCGTTTCCCGTGTAACCCGCAAAATCCCAGTTGTCTCCTGTTCCGTTTGCAAAATGAAATTTCAACTGCATGGAATCCGAAGTGCTGGCTTCGTGATCGGCGAAGACACAGATATTGCTCCAAAAATTGGTGGTGCTGGCCAATGCAAGGATGCCGTCGGCATTGCTATGATCCTTCTGGTCGATCGTTACATTGAGCCAGAAAGACA
>DATJYH010000129.1:0-15959 GCA_035499675.1 Puia sp. | reverse complement strand
TGCTGCAGGAGTGTAAGTCGCGACCTAAAAATCCCCCAGCGTTTCAGGCAGTTGGGCAAGCGCTTTTTTAAGCTGCTCATCATTAGGAGCTACGCCGTGCCAGTTGTGGTCGTTTTCCATGAAATCCACGCCCTTGCCCATGGTGGTATGCATCATGATTGCTATGGGTTTACCCTTACCGGTCAGGGTCCTGGCCTGTTTCAGCGTGGCCACCACTTCATCTATGTTATTGCCATTCATCACCAGTGTCATCCAGCCAAAGGCCTCAAATTTTTCCTGGATGCTGCCGAGGTCCAACACATCGTCCGTGGTCCCATCGATCTGCTGATGATTCCAGTCCACCGTAGAGATGATGTTGTCGATCTTGTGATGTGCTCCAAAGAGCAGGGCCTCCCAGTTCTGGCCTTCATCCAGTTCGCCGTCGCCATGCAGGGAATAGACAATATTTTTGTCGTTATTGAGTTTTTTGGTGAGGGCTGCTCCAAGGGCCACGCTCATGCCCTGACCCAGCGAACCGCTGGCTACACGGACACCGGGCAGGTGTTCATGGGTGGTAGGGTGTCCCTGCAGCCTGGAATTGATTTTCCTAAAGGTGGAAAGTTCTTTGATGTCGAAATAACCTGATCTTGCGAGCGTTGCATAGAATACCGGTGATACATGACCGTTGGATAGGAAAAAAATATCTTCGTTTATACCATCCATATTAAACTTAGGATTGTGTTGCATGACCTCAAAATAAAGCGCCGTAAAAAAATCGGCGCAACCCAGGGAACCGCCCGGGTGGCCGCTGTTCGCGGCGTGCACCATGCGAACGATATCTCTCCGAATTTGTGAGGCAATTGCTTTCAAATCAGCCATATACTTGATTTTTACCGATACAGCGGGCAAAGCTAACGGAATTTATTTTACCGTTTATCAGGACATATATTAAACTTTTGCCTTAATTTGCCTTCAGAAAGCTCCGGTAGCATTTATCAAATCTGTGGCCTTGCTCTAGTTAATTGGTTTGCGAGCAGATTTATCGGATATACATCAATAATAAAGCAGGTTACCCCGTTGTTAAGGTGGCATTGGAAGTAGCGGCGTTAACTACTTGAATCGTATTTTTGAAACAACAATCTGAGGCCGATGTTTGATGTCATACTTGCTGTAGCTATCTCATTTACAGTTACCTTCCTGGCCATACCGGTTATCATCAATGTTGCCGAGATGAAGAAGTTATTTGATGTACCGGATGCCCGCAAGATTCATCAAATGGCCATCACTCCCCTCGGTGGCATTGGCATTTTCGCCGGTTTTATATTTGGCTGTTTACTCACCATCAACTTTAAGGACTCTTCCGAGTTTCAGTATTTCATGGCCGCTACCATGGTCATTTTTTTCCTCGGATTAAAAGATGATATCCTTGTTATATCACCCGTTAAGAAATTTATCGGGCAGGTGCTGGCAGCCTTTCTTATAATCTACGATGGCAGGATACAGATCCGGAGCATGCACGGCTTTCTCGGTATCTATCAGCTCCCGGAAATGTTCAGTCTGCTGATCACCTATTTTGCCGTCATCGTTATCATCAATTCTTTTAACCTGATCGACGGAGTGGATGGTTTGGCGGGAAGCCTTGGGCTGATGTCGTCCATCCTGTTTGGATTTTATTTTTTGAGTGTGAACATGCCCGCGTATTACATACTCGCGTTTTCACTCAGCGGGAGCCTCCTTGCCTTCCTGATTTTCAATTTTCAGCCTGCCAAGATCTTTATGGGGGATACCGGGTCGCTGCTCATTGGGTCCATCAACGCCATCCTGGTCATCAAATTCATCAACGTGGCACAGTCCACCGATGTGGCCTACCCGCTGGAATCATCGCCGGCCATCGGTTTTGCGATCCTGATGATTCCGCTGCTGGACACACTCAGGGTGTTCTCGATCCGCATCTTTAAAAGAAGATCTCCTTTCAGCCCCGACCGGAACCATATTCACCACCTCCTGCTTGACCGTGGCCTCTCCCACAAGGTCATCACGCTGCTCCTGGTATCCTTTAACCTGGCCTTGGTGGTTTGTGTATACCTGGAAAGAAACCTGGGATGCACCTTACTCATTTCCTCGGTGTTCGCGCTGTTCTTTGGATTCATTGCCATCACCTATTATGTCCGGCCAAAACCGAGGCTGGTGGTTACGGGTAATGGCGAACACGGCAATGGTAAGTTGCAGACAACCAAACTGGTTACGCTTACCAAAGACAATATGCTGGAGCAAAAAAACTGACCGCCGGGTTTGCGGGCTTTGCAAAATATTTTCTCCTTCACTTTGCGTAATTTTCCTTTTGGCGTAGGTTTGCATCCCTGTTAATCAATATATTTTATGTCAGACGATCTAACGCTGGTCCTGCTGGAAGCGCAGGATTCCATGAAAAAAGCGATTAGCCATCTTGAAGCCGAGCTTATCAAGATAAGGGCCGGGAAGGCCAACCCCCAAATGCTCGAGGGGCTGCAAGTGGACTACTATGGTTCTCCGACCCCCCTGAACCAGGTAGGGAATGTATCGGTCATGGATGCCCGCACATTGACCATTCAGCCCTGGGAAAAAAATATGCTGCAACCGATTGAGCGGGCCATCATCGCAGCCAACCTGGGTGTTACACCACAAAACGACGGAAACATCATCCGCCTGTTTATGCCTCCGCTTACCGAAGAAAGAAGAAAGGAATACGTAAAGCGCGCCAATGCCGAAGGAGAACATTCCAAGGTAGCGATCAGGAACATACGCCGGGATGCCATCGAGCATATCAAGAAGCTGCAGAAGGATGGTTTGAGTGAGGACATCACCAAGGATGCGGAAAAAAAGATGCAGGAAACGACCGACAAATATATTTCGCTGGTGGAAAAACATCTTACTACGAAGGAGAAAGAGATCATGTCGGTATAAAAAAAGGTTTTGCTGACCACAGAAAATATCTTCTGACCTGGTCTTTTTTCAGGTCAGGAAAACTTTCAGACAGCGAACGGATATTTAAACAACAGTACGCACAGACGAAAGGAGAAAATTTTTCCGCAGAAAATTTAATTCCTGAATTTTTAATAACTTTAAAAAGCTTCAGCTGACACGCTATTGTTTAACTTTTAAAACAGACTGGTTATGAGTATTTTTAAGGAGTTCAGGGATTTTGCCATGCGGGGCAATGTGGTTGACCTGGCAGTTGCCGTGATCATTGGCGCCGCTTTTGGAGCAATTGTATCTTCGCTGGTGGATGATGTCATTACCCCGTTGCTGCTAACGCCGGCGCTGAAAGCGGCCAATGCCCAGGACCTGGATAAACTGTCATGGGGAGCGGTTAAGTATGGAAAATTTTTGGCGGCCATCATAAAGTTCGTTATCATATCATTTATACTTTTCCTGATTGTGAAAGGCATGAAGAGCCTCGAACAGAAAAAGGTACCCCCTGCCGTAGCACCCTCCGCCAGTGAAAAACTGCTGGAAGAAATCAGGGATCTGTTGAAAAAATAACTCGCGTCTTTTGTTGCAAGAACTTACTGCCTGGTGCAGCCAGGGCTTATGATGGACTGTTATTAAACGTGCTTATCAAAACCAACTACATGCTATGAAAAAAATCGCAGTGGGTACAGCAGCCCTCCTGCTGGTGTTATTTGTTTCAGCACAGGATAAAACCGTGCAGGAAATGAAGAACGAAGCGAGCCGGGAAATCAAAAAGGACGCCAATGATACGATTCCCAAGATATGGAAGACGGGTGGGTTGTTCAATATTAATTTCAACCAGGCCGCACTCAGCAACTGGTCGGCGGGCGGTGATAAGTCCTCCCTTTCGCTGAATACCTTCCTGCATGCGTTTGCTTTTTACAAAAAGGACAAGAATGCCTGGGACAACACACTGGACCTGGCCTATGGGTTTACCAACACAACCAGCCTCGGTACCCGAAAAACGGACGACCGCATCGACCTTCTTTCCAAGTACGGATACCAGATTGCGAAGAGCTGGTACCTGAGCCTGCTGTTTAATGCAAGAACGCAATTCAGCCAGGGCTATAATTATCCAACCAGTGATACCAAGGTGCTGACATCCGACTTCCTGGCTCCGGCATATATCCTGGTTTCGCCCGGGCTCAATTATATGCCAAATAACCATTTCTCAGTGTTCCTGTCACCGGTAAGTGCCAGATGGGTCATCGTTAACAATGATTCGCTGGCCAGTGTGGGCGCTTTTGGTGTGGATTCCGGCAAACATGTCAGCTTCCAGTTTGGCGCCTACGCCTCCATCAGCTATCAGCAAAAGATCAGCGACAATGCCGCCTATACGGGCAGGTTGGACCTTTTCTCCAACTACCTGCACAATCCTCAGAACATCAGTATCTACTGGACCAACCTGCTTGCTGTAAAAGTGACCAAACTGATCAGTATGTCGCTGACGCTGAATATCATCTACGATGACAACATAAAATCTGTAAACAGCGACGGGACTTCGGGAGGACCCAAGCCCCAGATACAGGAAATCATGGGCATCGGCTTCTCACTCAAATTTTAGCCGCGCAGCCTGGTATTGATTTCATACATTTGTGCGATTCGGTTTTCCCGGGTTATTATCTTCAAAACAGACCATTGTGAGCAGTGTTACTTACCAGATAAAACTTTCGCAGTTCGAAGGACCCTTTGACCTCCTGCTTTTTTTTATTGAGCGCGACGAACTGGACATTTATAATATTCCCATCAACAAGATCATCCGGGACTTTATGGATTATATCCATTCCCAGGAAAGCCTGAACATTGAATTGTCCAGTGAATTCATCCTGTTTATTTCCACGCTGATGCGGATCAAGGCAAAGATGCTGCTTCCCCGGAAAGAACTGGATGAACAGGGCAATGAAATTGACCCGCGACAGGAATTGATCGACAAAGTCATTCAATACAAACGTTTTAAGGAAGCAGCCGCAAAGATGGCCGAAATGGAGGCCATCCGCATGTTGATGGTAAAGCGGGGAAACCTGCAGAAAGAATTGTCGACCATTGGTGAGGAATCCGGCGAGGGCACGGAGATCCAGACCATCACGCTTTTCCGGTTGATGAAGACTTTTGAAAAACTGGTGGCCAGGGTACAGGAACGACAAAACAAGCCCGTGCATACCGTGGTGCAATACAATTATACCATGGAGGACAGCAGGGAATGGATGCTCAACACGGTGCAGCATGAAAAACTGGTTTCTTTCGAGAAAATATTCGATCGCTGCGATAATAGGATCCACGCCATCTTTCTCTTCCTTTCCCTGCTGGAACTGGTGCAGCAGAAATACATGACCATTATGGTAGGCGAAGGGAAAAACAACTTCATTCTTGAGTTTAACGAGAACAGAACCGAGGAAGACGAATTTTTCAACAGTCCCCTTTGACTGATCAACTGACGAAACGTCCGGAAAACCCTGTAACGGGGGCCGTATTGGCATTTGGTATTAAAATTGATGTTTGAACATCGTTTAAATGTCAAATAAATGAAATCAGTCATTTACCCAGCTTCAGCGAGGGGTCATGTAAAGGCAGGCTGGCTGGACAGCCATCATTCTTTCAGCTTTGGGCATTGGTACGACCCGGCCAAAATTCATTTTGGCGCCCTGCGGGTGCTGAACGATGACATTGTTCAACCCGGGGCCGGTTTCCCGATGCACCCCCACGATAATATGGAAATTGTTTCCATTCCCTTGCAGGGTGCCCTCACCCATAAAGACAGTACCGGGACGGATGGAATGATCAAAACCGGTGATGTGCAGATCATGAGCGCGGGTAGCGGTATCCGTCATTCGGAGTTCAATGCTTCCAAAACAGAACCCGTTAATTTTTTGCAGATATGGGTCATACCCAAATTGGCGAATATACGACCCCGGTATGATCAGAAAAATTTCCCGGCAGAAGGAAGGATCAACCAATGGCAGATCGTGGTGAGCCCGGATGAGAAAGACGAAGCCGTGTGGATCAACCAGGACGCGCGTTTTGCCCGGGTCACTTTAGAGGCAGGGAAGGATATTGTATACAATACAAAGTTTAGCGGCAACCTGGTATACCTGTTTGTGCTGGAAGGAGTGGCTACTGTTGACGGTAAGAAACTGACAAAACGGGATGCCATCGGGATTTCGGGCACCGACGATCTCCGGATCCTGGCCGACTTGCCCTCGGAACTGCTGGCCATTGAAGTACCTCCATTATCATAACCTAATTTAATATGACTACAAGAACCATTGCACAGATAGAAGCCTCGAGCATTGAGTTTGTCGGGGCCAACCGGGTCAGCAGAGCGTTGCCTACGCGCAACCTCAAACAGGTGGACCCATTCCTGATGATTGACCACATGATCCCGGCTGTTGTTAAACCGGGCGCTGATATCCGCATACCACCGCATCCACACGCGGGTTTTGAAGTGGTTACCTACCTGCTGGACGGAGAATTTTTTCACCGCGATAGCAAGGGGCATGACCAGGTTGCCCGTGGCGGCGACCTGAACTGGATGACCTCTGGTTCCGGCATTGTACATTCCGAAGGACCCACCGAACAGTTTTTGCTGGAAGGCGGAACGCTGCAGCTGATGCAGGTTTGGATCAACCTTCCTGCCGAAAAAAAAATGCTGGAAGCTTCCTTCCGTCATTACCCTTCAGCCAAACTTCCTCTTGTAGATAACGGGGATGCATGGGTGAAGATCATATTGGGTGACTTCGGCGGTCTGCACTCACCGGTAACCACCCAAACACCGGTGTTCTATTACCATATTAAATTAAAGGCCGGAAAATTGCTTACCCTGCCCGTACACCCGGAGCACAGCGCCGCCCTGTACCTGATGCGTGGCAAATTGAAGGTGCTCAACCAGGAACCAAAAACAGGTGAGCTGGTACACTTTAACATCGATGGGGATCAGGTGGTTTTTACGGCAAAGGAAGACGCGGAAATGATCTTTTTTGGCGGCTTGCCCATTAAGGAGAAAGTAGTGAGCTACGGTCCCTTTGTCATGAATAGTTTTGAAGAAATACAGCATGCCATTGCTGACTTTGAAACGGGTAAGATGGGGCAACTGGAATTTTAAGTTATTTTTTTTCCTGCAAACAGCACGGATGAACACAGACCAGGGAAATAAAGCCAGGTGAAAATCTGTGTCATCCGTGTGAGAGCTGTTTAAAAAACAGGATAGGCCAATGGTTAATGCTTCATGTCCAAAAATAAGAAGTGGTCAGAACCGCCAGCCTGCATAAAGCTGGACCAGATTATTTTTCAAATTGATGCTGCTGGTACTGGGAATAAAAGAGGGTATGCCTCCCGATGGAAAAGACGTGGGCTCCTTGTACAGGTTATTCAGGCTGATGTTATACCTTGCTCCAACCAGCAGGCCCATGAAAGGATGCACTTCAATGCCTCCGCCAAAACCATAGTCATACCGGTTATAGTAACTCAGAATCTCATTGGCCGTGGCGTTGCCCGTATTGTATTGCTGGCTGCTGTCGGCTTTGGCGTTGATAAGATAAGCAAACTGTGCGCCCAATTGTATTGAAACGAATTTGGTGATGTTGATGCACATGAGTTGCTGGAGTATGATATAGTCAAGATTTACTGTTCCTGTATTATTGCCCGATGCATAATTATACCCCTGCCTGGAAAAAAGCAGTTCCGTGGATGAACTGATAATTGATTTGGAGGGAGGAGCGTAGATGATGCCGGCATGAAAACCGGTTTCGTTGCTGCTGCTGATCGACGAGGCATTGGTTACATTGGCAAAATTGACTCCGGCCTTGATGCCGATCCCAATGGAATGATGCTCAGGCTTGCTGCTCTTGCTTTTGGTGCTGTCGGCGGAACCATGTTGCCCGAAGCAGGTTTGAACCAGGATCAATAAGCCAATAACGAAGCTGATCGTGTTTTTCATTTTTTTCGGATAAATTATGAAAAACCGGGCCCCGGGTCAATATAACGAAAGTTAAAGACGGAGCCGGATTGCCTGAAGAATCGATTCCCGGATTCCCAGGCGGGGACAAAGCAGTATGCCTCAATTGGCTAATCATTTCAACCCTATTTGTAATAGGTACTTACCACTCCGTCCTTTGTGAGCTTCCGGATGCAATGATTTATGCCATCGGCAATGTAAAGGTTCCCTTTTTTATCAAAAATGATCCCCAGGGGTTCATTGAACAAAGCTTTTTTGGCAGGTCCGTCCAAGTACCCGGCTTCAGAATATCCCTGAATATTGCTATTCTCCAAATCGATCTTGCTGTTGCCTGCCACCGTAGTTACTTTTTTGTCGGCTATTTTTATGATCCTGTTCAACCGGATATCGGAAAAATAGACCGCGCCATCTTCGCCCAATGCGATGTACCATGGCTCCATAAACTCGGCTGTTTGTATGTCTCCTTCTTTATAAACCGGATCGGTTTTTCTTTTTCCGCAAAGGCCACCCAGGACCGACACGTATCCTTCCGGGGTGATTTTCTTTATACAACGTCCTGTTCTGTCGCACACAATAATATTACCATCGCCATCGCAAACCATGCCAGCGGCATCAAAATGAAGCTCCATGCCGGTATGATCTTTCAACGTTGTTACCTCTCCCTGGACTGAAATTTTTCTAATTACTCCGTATTCCGTATTTGTTTTTTCATCGCCACCTTCATCGGTCACATATACATTTTTTTTCCTGTCAACCGTTATAAAGAAAGGTCTTTTGAAAGACGCTGTTGAAAGCGGTCCATCCTTTATCAAATGCCCCTTGTATCCCGCAACGATGGTCACTTTTCCATCTGGCGAAACCTTGAGTATATCCCCCGCACCTTTATCTGCGATATAAATGGTATCGGTCTCATCGATAGCCATACCTGCGGGAGTAAACAAGTCAATCGATGCCCACTTTTCCGTTTTTTTCTTACGATACAGCACGGTTGAGAGAAACTCGGTAGCCTGTCCATCAGGCGTAATCTTTACGATATCGGGCTGTTGGGAGTTACAACTCACATACAGATTATTTTTGCTGTCAATTATTAATCCATTGGGAAAATACACGGGTTGATGGGAGCCATTCTGTGCCAGGACAAACGAGTGAACAGAAAAAAAAAGAAGGCTGAGATATTTCCTGCAATAATTCAACATAACGACTTCGGTTTATTCTTTTTTGCCATTGTTTGCATTGTACATATTTACATTCGGGTTGACCTGGGGAGCAGGAGGATCAAGTCCAAAAACATTTTGCTGAAGCCAGTTGGAAGCGCCGGACTGGAGCTTACCTTCTCCGGTAAAAGTTACGCCTGAATTCATACCCACTCCCCAGCCGGCGCTGTTATTACCTCCCAGGGCTTCCGGTAATTTCATTTCAGCCTCCCATTTCACTCCAATATCCATGGGGGCGCCGCCGCCGAACGTGATATAAAATTGCATTGATCCGCTTAACACCTTGGGAACAATGGGCACACCTGCCTCCAACGCCAGCGTGGTGGATCCGGAAAAGGAATGCGTTGCTACGAGTGATACGCCCTCGCCGATTTCTGCATCAAGCCCCATTTTTTGACAATCGAGACTGATGGTTGATTTTGCCGCTTCAATGGGAATTTTTGCCGCAAGCGGGCATTTGCCTTCCTGGAACTGTAACGAATCAACTTTTTTGTGGGTAGTGTCTGCATTTCTATGAATACAGGCAAGCAGGCGTGTGTGGCTCAGCTTTAACATCAATCCCAGGTAGTCGCTGACCAGCTGGTAGAAATTTTTTCGATACTGGTGATCATCCAGAGACGCCACATAGCACCAGAATGACGCATCATTAAAATAATCTCTTTCTTCGTACAGCCATTTTTGCTGCCAGGCTGTTCTCAGATCCGCGAATTCAGGAAGATAACTGTTGTTGAGTTCATTAAGCGCATTGCAACGAGCGGCGGAGTTATCCGTATTGGCAGCGCCTTCTCCATCATCGGCGATACCATATTTATCATTCACCGTTTTTTTCTTGGCTTCATATTCGTCGTTCAGGTCTTTCAGCTTAGCCTCGAACTGTTTATCATATTTATCCATTTCAAGCAGTTTCTCTGCATGTGTTTTAGCAATATCACCTAATACGATATTGGCAAACCAACCGAAAGGACGCATGGGGTCCCCGCCCTGGCTTACTTTTTTCATTAAATTCTGCTGTATGTTTTGTGCTGAGATTTTCCCTTCTTCATTGGCCATTTTTTCATATTTCGTCTTTAATCTCGACAGCATATTATTGTAGTCGGCATAAAGTGACCGCAGCTTTGGCACCTCATCGGTTGTACGGCATTGAGGCAATAATTCATACTTGTGCTCATTAAAAGTTTCGGGTTGCTTATAACGATGCCTGATGTAGTCCATTAATTTTGCATCGGGCTTAATGGCTTTGAGCATATTCCATGCGTGGGCTACAAAACCACCCCGTAAACAGTTCTCACAATAATTCACCGCTGCTGTTTTATCACCGCTTAAATAGGCGAGATAGGCAAGCGACATATTTGCATTGGGATGATACGGTGATGCTGTGATGGCCTGCCTTAAATAGTCAAGGGCTTTTTGAATATCGCCCATCTGGAAATAGGCCTGCCCGAGGTTGTTATTGACGGTAGAGTTATCGGGCTCCTGCTGTTTGAGATAGTCCAGGATGGGAACAGCTTTGTAGGGGAAACCGCAAAGGTTGAGGATGCCTGCAAAATTGTTGAGCGCATGTGTGTTTTCCGGATCGGCCGACACGGATTCCATTCCCAATAGCAAGGCGTATTCGGGTTTTCCCGCATAAAATGCCAGTATGGCTTCACCGGAAATGGCGGCAGCAGACTTGCCTGAAGTATTAAGCGGTTTTGTTCCGTAACTGTTTTGTACAACGGGACCCAATTTCTGTTTTATATCGGCGAGGAAATTTTTCAATGCTGCTTTCGACAGGGGTTTTGCCGGAATGGAGGCCAGGGCCTTGACATTCTTTTCGGGTGTTTTCATATGGGAAAGAAAAGCCGTATCAGGTTTCTGCAGGGAGAACGGGTTGATGGAGGCGGTACTCATCTCTGACATACCAGGTGCCTGCGAAGTAGTTGCAGCGCCCGATTTATCGAAATACTGTTTGTACTTCGGATCGTTCTTTATTGCATCCACTTTTTGCAAAGCATCTTTTTGCATTTTTTCCAGGTCTGCCTGCGAGGGTGTTTGCCGTCCGGCGGCCAGGTATGGCAGCAACAGGAGCAGGTGGAAATAATATCTTCTCATAACGTTATTGTTTTTGAAAAGGATCGTTGTGAAAACCCGGGAAGAGTTAACCGGGCGAAGGATCCCCCCATTGCATGTTCATACCCGAAAACACTGCCTGAGCAACGGCGCCGTTGTCGAAGTGAAACAGGATGCTGTGATCCCGGATTACGTGGATGCAGCGCCGGACACATAGTAATATTTCCCGGTGGTACCCGATTTTTCAGTTCCCGAAGTTTCTTTGGATGGTTTGGGATGGTTAAGAAATATGTTCAGCGATTCAAGCTGGTTAAAGGTCTTAATATATCCCGCGTCGAAACGATAGGCGATATCGCAGGATGGTTTTTGTGCACACAATGGCAGCACGCCGAAAGCAAAAGCGATGGAAATGAGAGGGGTTTTTTTCATAATGGTTATTTTAGTAATGCTTATAAAAGCATGTTCTAGCAACCCGGAGGCAAAAGAACATAAGTTTGTATAGGACAAAAATTATTGCTGTCAATATCATTTGTAAATGATCCTGCTATCCTGCTCAAACTATAATCGAAAAGTAACACGGATAAGTATTGGACTAATGCAAACCATTTCTGACAAGTACGAGCCGGATCAGTGAAGAATTGGGTGTACCCACCAGGAGCGTATCAAGATTCGTGTTCCTGGAATCGATATTCATGGGGAATTCCAACGTATGCGCAGGGGTGGTTGGTTTCTCCGTTTCCGTGCCGGATACGCCCGAGCAGGTTTCCGTGTACCAAAGCCCGTTTTCATTGGCTTCGTCTACTTTCAGGATTACAAAATAGCTTCCTTGTACGCCGCTGTAGGTAACATTGCCGGATACGATATTCACTGATCCGATGGGTTCAGAAATCCATTGGTAGGTGCACGTGCCACATGTATTGGTTATCGGTGAGGCGCCCGGTGGAAAATTTTCTATGCTGTCCTGGGGAATATCATAACTGTCAGCCTCATCAGGTCCTATGCGAAAGAATATATCCGACGAGTCGTAAAAATTGATTACGTTCCCGCATCCGAGGGCGTGGTAGTCTACAATATCAAGCCGGTAAACATTATAATCAAGAATCTTAATGCTGGTGTTCACTGTAACTACTTTTCTGGTGGGGCTGCCCAGCGCAAGCATATACCTCAAATAACTTATTGGAACGAGTAACAGCGCTGACAATTTGACCGGGTTATCATGACCCGAAGGCGCCATAGATGGTGCTGTATAAGTACAGGCCACATAGTTCCCGATTCCCTCGCTGGCCGCCAAGCCACTATTTTGGGTGGTGGCTGTAACAGCGGTTCCATACGCCGCACTGCCTCCTACCGCTCCGTTAACGAGCCATCCGTTCTGTAAGGCACCTCCCTGTCCGCTGGGAAGGGGTTCGATATTGCCCAGGTTGTTGTCGGCACATCCCATGAGTACATACGTTTCGCGTTTGTTGACGAACAAGGCATAGTTTCCAATGAGATCACCCGCTACAGGGCTTAGGAACAGGATCTTGTAAGTTGCATAGTGTGTGAAATGATTTGTTTGCACAGACACGAAATTATTGATGCTGTCCAGCCCGGTAACCGGGATCCCTTTCCAAAAACCGGCCGAATCCTGGTAAGCAATATCAAGCAGATACGGCGAGCTTCCATTCACATCACTGTCTGCATAATGAAATTTAAATGTCACCGGTTGAGCGAATTTGAGACCATCCGGTGTCATGCTATAGCCGTCACCGATGCCCGAAGCCATGGTATTCGTTGTATTTTGAATGGTAATATTTGTGTTGGTAGCGAGCGCACCGGCGGGGATGTCCAATTCCATTCTTCCATCGGCCGTAACAATGGTTCCGCCTGCAGCTCCGATGGTTTGTGAAACCGAAGGCCCCATAGCTGTACCGACCGCACTGGGTTTTGTAGTATCCGTATTAATCGGGGGATTTGTACTACCGTTGTTACTATTCGAAGGCAGCAGCCCTCCTTTTTTACAACAGACTACAAATAAAATAAAGGATAAGGTAACGGTAATGGCTATGATTTTTTTCATTATCAGGTGTTTCCGTAAAACTACACTGATGAAAATGTGGAGTCAATATAACTAATGTTACCATGCAGGCCGGAGCAGAAGGATAGGGTACGGGCTATTTACTTCCGAATGCCTTGTTGATGGCTTCGGTCCGGTTCTGTACATGAAGCTTTTCATAAATGCGATGGATATGCTGGCGGACCGTACCGGTGGTGATATTCAATTGATCTGATATTTCTTTATAGAGAAGTCCCCTGGCCAGCAACTCCAATATTTCGATTTCCCTTGGGGATAAAATATTTTTTTCGCCTGCTGGTTCAGCGATGTGCATTCTTTCAATCACTTTTCTTGCAATCTGTGTGCTCATCGGCGCTCCCCCCTCGTACAATTCCACCAGTGAATCCGTGATTTTTGCGAGCGGCGTTTTCTTCAGGAGGTATCCATTGGCGCCGGCCTCCAGTGCTTCGAACACTTTTTCATCATTCTCATAAATCGTGAACATGATGAATTGCGACTGCGGACACTGGCGTTTGACTTTTTTTATGCATTCGATCCCACTCATCCCGGGCAGGTTGATATCCATGACCACGATGTCCGCCTGCCAGCCCGGCAAATGGTCGGCCGCGGTTTCTGCGTCGGTGTAGGCGGCAAGCACTTCAAAACGTTGATCCAGCGTGAGCAGACTAACCATTCCTTCCCGGACCTCCCTGCTATCCTCGACGAGACATACTTTGATGGGTTGCATTGTATAAATTTACCGGTAGGGTGAAGAGATGACAATATAACTAAAGTTATACGGAGAGGGGAACGCTGAATTCGATCACCGTTCCCATGCTATGGCGGATGGCAAAATGACCCCCGATCGATTCAATTCTCTTACGCATATTTTTCAAACCATTACCGGCTGATTCTTTCCTGACCGCGTCGATATCAAAGCCATGGCCATCGTCTCGTATCGTGGCCGAAAGACCCGAATCGACCAGGAACTCGATCTCCGCTTTCCGGGCTGAAGCGTGCTTAATGATATTATGCAGGCTTTCCTTAATGGTCAGGAAAATATTTCTCCTGATCTCGCCGCTGACAAAAACGGATGGTACCTGTTCAGGCATTTTGATTTGACACCTGAGCTCATGTTCTTCACAATATTCTTTTGCATAGGAACGGATATAGGTCAGCATGTCTGGCAGCGTATCGTTTTTTTCATTCATCGCCCACACGATTTCATTCATTTTGTCGATCAGGTCTTCGGAGGAACTCAGTATTTTGTCGATATCGTTCTTTGTGATATCGCTGAACGTATTCCGCCTGACCTTTTCCGATAGAAAACGGATAGAGGAAAGACCGGAACCCAGGTCATCATGCATATCTGTGGCAATCCTTGTCCGTTCTTTTTGAACCGCCTGTTGTTTTTCCAGTACTGTTCGCTGCCGCGCGAGTTTTCGCCCTACATAATTTCGGATGAGGAACACGATCAGCATGGCAATCATGGCCAGCATGCAAATCCTGAACCACCAGGTTTGCCACCAGGGTGGCAGGATCACAAAGGCGAATTGGTTTTGCTGCGGCTCGTACATGGAGTTGGGAAATTCTGCCCGCACGTTCAACGTATACTTTCCGGGCGGAAGGTTGATGAAATTGAGACTGGCGTTGCCGGATGGATCACTCCATTTGTCGTTGGCACTGCCACCCAGGAGATAACTGTAACGGATCGATTTTTCGTCGGTAAAAGAGGGAGCGGCTATATTGAAGATGAAACTGTTCTGGTGATAGGGGAAGCGGTTGACGGGACCACTTACCGCGCTATCGTTCACTTTCAGCAAACTGATCAGTACAGGTGGCGGAGCGGGAAGTGCGGCCGGTGTGGAGGTAATTCTGAGCAGGGTACCCTCCATGGTGAGCGCCCATACTGTGTTATTATCGCCGGAAACAATAGAATGGATGGTCTGGAAAAAACCATTGCTTTTGCTGATATTGTTTATTGTGTAGGTGCCGTTCTTCAGGCTGATCTTGTCCAGCCCCGTTTGGGTACCGGCCCAGACATTATTTTCCTTGTCGCAATGAAGTACGTACACAAAGTTATCGGTCAAGCCATCCCGGGTGGAAAGCTGGGTGAAGGATCTGATGCGGTCGCCCTGGAATACGATTTTGACCAATCCGCTGAATCGGGTGCCAATCCAGATATTGCCATCATTGTCAAGCGCGAGTGACCGGGGGCTCACCGGCGGTAGCTCGGTTGAATAGTCGTGTAACAATTGTAAATAATGCGCGGGTTCGTTGGGGTGGATGCCGTAAACCAGCAAATGATTGTCCCTGGTGACCAGCCATAACCTCCCATGTTTGTCGGTGACCAGGTGATCGGGAATAGCCCTCACGGGCATCTGTGTGATGATCCGTCCATTCCTGAATACAAGCAGGTAAAAAGAGGTATTGTTTTGATTTAGCACGCGGATGACTGAGCCCGCGGTATCGATCACCCAATTGCCCATCGGCTGGCGCTGGGCAGGCATATTGACAATTGTTTTTGGATGCAGGTAGGCATCAGGGTTAGTTTTATCGCGAATACAGATGATCTTTTGCATGTCGGACAAATAGAGCTTTGCCCCGCTGATGTAAAGATAATCTGGCATGAACGTTTTGCCGGGTAACCGAAAGGCCTGGAGACCACCGGAGGAGATGCGAACCACCGTGCCATTGGTTTTATTAAAAAGCCATGTGTCGCCTCCGTCCTCCTGGATGG
>DATJYH010000128.1:0-8268 GCA_035499675.1 Puia sp. | reverse complement strand
CATCTGGTGGATCCTGCGCAGGCGTTGGTAATAGGGATGCGCAATGACTTTTAGCAACAACGGATGATCCAGGGTGATGAAACCATACACCGGGTCGTTGATGATCTTTCGTTGCAACTGGGTCATTCCTGTTTTATATTTGTTAAAACGAGATAAAAGGGGAGTCAAAGCTACAAATGCAGACCGGATAAATTAAATTTGAAAGAAGATAAAATAACAGCTCCGGGTGGCACGAAGCGGGACAATGGTACAATCATTCTGCCGCAATCAGCCTCCCTCATCACAATCAAAATACATGGCATTAGGAAAGATACTCTGGGTAGATGATGAAATAGAAAGCCTGCAGTCCCATATCCTTTTTTTGCGGAACAAGGGTTACGAGGTGGAGGCGCTTACCAACGGCATCGATGCGGTCGATTTTGTAAAGGACAACCCGGTGGACGTAGTACTGCTCGATGAGACGATGCCGGGCATCACCGGGCTTGAAACCCTCGCCAAGATCAAAGAAGCCAACCAGCAGGTGCCGGTGGTGCTGATCACCAAAAATGAAACCGAGAACCTGATGGATGAGGCCATCGGCCGGCAGATCACCGACTACCTGATCAAGCCCGTAAACCCCAATCAGGTGCTGCTGAGCCTGAAAAAGATCATCGACAACAAACGCCTGGTGGCCGAACAAACCACCACCGCCTACCAGCAGCAGTTTCGCGAACTCTTCATGGCCCTGAGCGACCACCCGGATTACAACCAGTGGATGGACATTTACAAAAAACTGGTGTACTGGGAACTCGAAATGGAGAAAAGCGATAGCCCGGAGATGCGGGAGGTGCTGCAATCGCAGAAACAGGAAGCCAACAACGATTTTTTCAAATTCATTTCCAAAAACTACGCACGTTGGGTAGGTTCCAAAGCAGCAGATGCACCGGTGATGTCGCATACCCTGTTTCAGTTTAAAGTCTTTCCACACCTCGAAAAAGGAGTACCCCTGTTTTTTATCCTGATCGACAACCTGCGATTCGACCAGTGGAAATCCATCCAACCCATATTTGCGGAGAGTTTCCGCATACTCGAGGAAGATACCTTCTACAGCATCCTGCCTACCGCCACCCAATACAGCCGGAATGCCATTTTTGCGGGCATGCTGCCGGTGGAGATCGAAAAACAATTCCAAACGCAGTGGAAAAATGACGATGAAGAAGGAGGCAAGAACCTTTTTGAGGAAGAATTTTTCCGCGCCCAGCTCAGGCGGCTGAAAAAGGACCAGGTTCGTTATTCCTATACCAAGGTGTTGAATCACCAGGCAGGGCAGGACCTTGTGAACAATATTCACAACCTGATGAACAATGACATCAACATCATCGTGTACAATTTTGTGGATATGCTGAGTCACGCCCGCACTGAAATGGAAGTGCTCAAGGAACTGGCCAGCGACGAAACCAGTTACCGGAGCATCACCAGCAGCTGGTTTGAACATTCACCGCTGAACCAGGCATTGAAACGGATTGCGGATAAAAAGATCAACATCATCCTGTCCACTGACCACGGCAGCGTACGGGTTAAAACGCCCTGTAAGGTGATCGGCGATAAGCAGACCACCACCAACCTGCGTTATAAGCATGGGCGTAACCTGAATTACGAACCAAAGGATGTGCTGGCCTTCCGCGATCCACGTGAGGCGGGTTTGCCGGTGCCCACGGTCAATTCTTCCTTCATTTTTGCACGGACGGATTGTTTTTTATGTTATCCCAACAACTATAACTATTACGCCAACTATTACCGCAACACCTTTCAGCACGGGGGGGTCAGCATGGAAGAGATCATTGTGCCTGTTATCAAGATGTCGAGCAAATAAATACTGCGTGTTTTTTGGCGGAAGCTTGTGGATAAATTTGAAACTACTTCTCCCTATCACAGCCTGCTATACCGTAGCTTTGCGATGGAGATCAATGTCCGTATAGGAAGCATCTTATGAAATATACACAGACCACACTCGATAAAATAGAAAAGATCCTGGATGAAGCCGAATACATTGTTCGCTATGAACGGGGCACTTTTCAAAGCGGCTATTGTATCCTGGAACAAAGAAAAGTAGTGGTGCTCAACAAATTTCTCCCCATGGAGGGACGCATCAACACCCTGATCGATATCATTCCCCAACTCGCCATCTATCCTGAAGCGCTTACTCCCGAGTCCAGGAAAATGTTTGAAGAAGTCATGGCCCGGTATGAAGCACAGGCCTGAGGGTTGGGCCCCGTTTCCCCTCTCTTCGCGGTATAAAATGATTATTTTTGATATGTGGGTTATCCTCAGCTGAAAATAACTTTTCTGGGAACAGGCACCAGCAGCGGTGTACCCATGATTGCCTGCGGTTGTGAGGTCTGCATGTCCACCGATCAGAAAGACAAGCGACTCCGGTCCAGCATCATGGTGCAATCTGAACATACCACCCTGGTAGTGGACACCACGCCCGATTTCAGGTACCAGATGTTGAGAGAGCAGGTGAAACAGCTGGACGCTGTCATCTTTACCCATCCGCATAAAGATCATATAGCGGGGTTGGATGATATACGGGCATTCAACTTCTTTTCGGGCAAACCCATGCCTGTTTTCGCGAATGAAATGACACAGGAAGTGCTGATCCGGGAGTTTCCTTATGCGTTCGCAGACTTCAAATATCCCGGGGTACCCGAAATACAGCTGAACACGATTGGCATGGAACCTTTCCAGGTAGGCGACATCCCCGTGATGCCGGTATTGGTATGGCATTTAAAAATGCCCGTATGGGGATTCCGCTTTGGGAAGTTTACCTATATCACGGATGCCAACCGGATTGATGAGGTGGAAAAGGAAAAGATCCGCGGGAGCGAGATCATCGTATTGAACGCGCTGCGCAATGAAAAGCATATCTCACACTATAACCTGGATGAGGCGGTGCAACTCGCCAAAGAGTTGAAGATACCCCAGGCCTATTTTACCCATATCAGTCACCAGTTGGGGAAGCATGCTGTTGTCAATGCAAGATTAGAGGAAAGCACCCGCCTGGCCTATGACGGGCTGGTATTGCAAGTGTAATGTGCCTACACAACCACCCTGCACAGCCCGGCGCAAGAAGCAGGCCTGCGAATTCCCCGTTCATCCCAAATTGAAAATGTCAAAATCAATTGCATTCACAAGTTTTTAACATTTTTTGTGTCTTATCGGGTCATTCCCGCTTAAACTTTTCAGCTTCCTTCATGTCAGATGAAAGGTAAACTAAACAGTATGAAAAAAATAATGCTGCTTTCCTTTGCGATCCTGATGGGTACCCTTTATGCTGAGGCGCAAACCTCCTTTGAGATGATACCGACGGGGGGCTATACCTTTTCCGACCAGGTCAATTTTGCCAACTCTTATGGGAGAATTGAAGAGTCCCTCAACTGGGGAGGTTCGCTGATGTTCAATGCAACCCGGAACTTTGGTATTGAACTTATGTATAACCGGATTGATGCGAGTTCGGGCATCTACACCTATGGTAGTCAGTCGATCATTCAGCAACAAAATGTGGGGATCAATTATATCATGGCAGGTCCTGTGATGAGTGTTGGTTTTGGTGAAGCACCCCTGCACCTGTTTTTTGGCGGATTGATGGGCGCGGCCATTTTCGACCCCGGCCCTGCTGATAACTCCAGTAACACCAAGTTTGCCTGGGGCCTGGAAACAGGTACCAATTTATATGTTAGTCCCCGGCTTGGTATCAGGTTAAAGGCACAGGTGCTTTCACCGGTCGACGGTGCCAGTGGCGGATTTTATTTTGGAAGTTTTGGAGGTGCTGTCGGTGTGAGCGGTTATTCATCCATTTACCAGTTTGGATTCAGTGGCGGCCTGATCATTGGGCTGGGCAAGGTATTGCCAAGAAGGACATATGGCTCCTCCCACTCCCGCCCCGCCCCGCAAAGATACTATTACCGCTCCCCTTATCCCCCGCCCCCACCTTACTATTATCACTAACATCATAACAAAGCATAGAGGTTGTTAGTCTCAGAAGAAAAAACCCGCGGCAATCACCGTGGGTTTTTTTATCCCCGCAATGTGGTATTTACATTCAACGAGGACCTTTTTACCTTGAGGCTAAACAGTGTTATGAAGTTTGAAGGGATACGTGATTATTTTCTGTTTACCAAAAAGGAAAGAATGGGCATATTCGCCCTCCTCGTATTGATTTTTGCTGTTGCCGTGGTTCCTCATTTTTTTGAACCGGAACTGCGGGAAGAGGACAAAATTGAATTTAATACACTCGAGAATGAAATAGCACGGCTGAATGCCGGGATTCAGGCTGACACGGTCAGCGAAGTGGCCAGCGATCATTCACCGCCAATTGCTGAGCGGGCAAACTATCAGCCGGGCACATACGAAAAGAGTGGGGATAAACAGGCCACCCTGTTTTATTTCGATCCCAACCTGCTGCCAGACAGTGGCTGGCGGGCCCTGGGGCTGCGTCCGGGTACCATCCATACCATTCGCAGCTACCTGTCAAAGGGTGGCAGATTCAGAAGTCCTGACGATTTGGGAAAAATATATGGCCTGCATCACGACGAGTATGAACGATTGCTTCCCTTTGTGCGGATGGGCGGTACACAGGCGATCACACACAACACAGAAAATCAGAACCCTTATAATACCCGCAGGGAGGTGCTGAAACAGATTGAGATCAATAGTGCCGACAGCCTGGACTGGCTGGCGATGCCGGGGATTGGAGCGAAGCTAACCTCCCGTATCCTGCGTTTCCGGGAGCGACTGGGTGGCTTTTACAGTGTGGACCAGGTAGCGGAAACCTATGGACTGCCTGATTCCAGTTTTCAAAAAATAAGACCTTGGCTGAAGATTGAGCAAGCCACCATTCGGAAGATCGACATCAATACAGCTTCGGTGGAGGAATTAAAACAACACCCCTATATCCGCGGAAAGCTGGCCTACGCCATTGTTCGATATCGGGAGCAGCATGGGCAGTTTAAAAACGCAGAGGATCTGAAGCAATTGATGATTGCGGATAGCCTGGTTGTTAGAAAGCTTGAAAATTATCTCATCATCAAATAAAAAACTCAGCAACCTGGCGCAAGTTTAGTCTAAGCGCAACGCTGTGTTTGATCCTCACGCCGCTTCGCCCCTTCGGCGTAACCGTGCCGCGAAATCATCCAGCGGCCGCCGGTAGACCTGGAACTGTTGAACGCGATGCTGCTGTAAGGTGCCGGAAATCTTTATAGTCAGAAGGGCATGATAGCATTATCCAATAGGGCATAGAGGCACAAGCCGGTCTGACCATTATACGTCAGGTTAGAAAATGCTGCAAGGGTCCGTTACACATGCTTGCACCAGGGTGAGGATGCTTGATCCTGGTTTTGAAGAGGGTAATCTACATTTTGTAAACAATAGAAGGAAGTCCGCCGAAATAAGCAAATCAAATACATTGGAAAACCTGAAAAAAGAATTAGGCCAACACGAAATAGTACGCTGGGATTTAAATTTTAAAAAGGCCATCGGGTTTAATAAAATCGGGGTAATGAGAGCGGAGCGCCGCCGCCTCTGGTCCAACTGGTATATAGTTGCCCCCCCCAAAAAACTAACAACTGTTAGTATATTCCAAATATTTATTGTATCTTGCCAGGCATAGGCCGCACGTTTAGTTTGTTTTTACTAGTGATTGTTTGCAGTATTAACCAGGCAGGGCCCCCCGGGGTTTTGCCTGGTTTTGCAAATTACCTCTGATGAATAATCATACTTCCATGAATTTTCAAAAGGATGAATTGACCCGGCAGGTTGCCCAAACCGCCCGGGACTTTGCATTACAATACATCAAACCCCATGTGATGAAATGGGACGAAAGCCAGGAATTCCCCATTCATGTCTTTAAGGAGATGGGTAAACTGGGGTTGATGGGTGTGATGGTGCCTGAGGAATATGGCGGGGCAGGGCTGGGTTACCTGGAATACATCAGCGTGATTGAAGAAATTGCGCGCGTTTGCGGCTCCATCGGGCTGAGCCTGGCTGCTCATAATTCGCTCTGTACAGGGCATATCATGCAGTTTGCCAATGAAACCCAGAAAAAACAATACCTCCCCAGGCTGGCCAGCGGTGAATGGATCGGTTCATGGGGTCTTACCGAAGCCAATACCGGCAGTGATGCCGCCAATATGAAATGTGTGGCTACCCGGGAGGGAACCGACTGGATCCTGCAGGGTACCAAATGTTGGATCACCCATGGCATCAGCAGTAATATAACGGTGGTGGTTGCCCGCACCGGGGAACCCCGTGCTAAAAATAATTCTACGGCCTTTGTGGTGGAACGTGGAACACCCGGATTCAAAGGCGGTAAAAAAGAGAACAAGCTGGGGATGCGCGCCAGCGAAACGGCCGAAATGATCTTTGACCAGTGCCGCATTCCTGATGCCAACAGGCTGGGGGAAGTGGGAGATGGTTTTAAACAGGCGCTGAAAGTGCTCGACGGGGGCCGGATTTCCATCGCTGCCCTCTCGCTCGGCATTGCCCGGGGCGCTTACGAAGCCGCGCTGCAATATTCCAAGGAACGCCAGCAGTTTGATCAGCCCATCTCCAATTTCCAGGCCATAAGTTTTAAGCTGGCCGACATGGCCACCGAGATCATGGCCGCGGAACTGCTGACCCTGCAGGCCGGCGATCTGAAAAACAAGGGCCTTCCGATGACCAGGGAGGCTGCCATGGCGAAATATTTTGCCAGCGAAGTGGCGGTAAAAACGGCTACTGATGCTGTACAGATTTTTGGCGGTTATGGATATACGAAGGACTTTCCAGCCGAGAAGTATTACCGCGACAGTAAACTATGCACCATTGGAGAGGGTACTTCCGAAATTCAGAAAATTGTGATTGCGCGGGAGGTTCTCAAAGCCTGATCACGGCATAAAATCATCCTCTTCTTCCTTTGGCCCGTATTTGTCAAACAGTTTATCGATGGCGCTGCCAAAAATGGGGAATTTTTCCTTGGCGAAATTCCTGATGATGTCGATGGCCTTGTAAGCCTGCTGTTCGCTGAGGCCTGCCGCCTGCAAACGTTCAATGAGTTCCTGTATGCCTGCTCCCATAGAAGGTTGTATGGTAAATAAAATAAATGATCACGATGACCCGTGAAGGTAGGTAATTTTTTCAGCCTTGGTGGAGGAGGATCAGGCTACTTTCAGCAAACTCATCTTGCTGGTATCAAACTTTTTCCGGGCGTATTCCAGGTTCAGGTGGAATTTGTTTTCCTTGGAAGAAGGGAGTTCAAACATGGCATCGGTCAGGATGCTTTCGCAGATGCTGCGCAGCCCACGGGCGCCGAGTTTGTATTCTACGGCCTTGTCTACCATAAAGTCGAGCACATTGTCTTCAATGCTCAGTTGTATGCCTTCCAGTTCGAACAATTTTTTGTACTGGCGAACCAGGGAGTTCTTGGGCTCTGTGAGGATGGAGCGTAGTGTTTCCCGGTCGAGTGGGTTGAGATGGGTCACCACGGGCAACCTTCCCAGTAATTCGGGGATCAACCCAAAGGTCTTCAGGTCTGGAGCGTTTACAAACTGAAGCAGGTTCTTCTTGGTGTACTCCTGCTGTTCCTTGTTAACGTTAAAACCAATGGCATTGGTGTTGATGCGGCGTGCAATGATCTTGTCCACCCCGTCAAATGCACCCCCGCAAATAAACAGGATGTTCTGGGTGTTGATCTTGATCAGTTTTTGCTCAGGATGTTTTCTTCCGCCCTGTGGGGGAACCAATACATCTGTTCCTTCCAGCAGTTTGAGCAGACCCTGTTGCACGCCTTCGCCGCTCACATCTCGGGTGATGGAGGGGTTGTCGCCCTTGCGTGCAATTTTGTCAATTTCATCAATGTACACGATGCCCCGTTCTGCGGCTACCACATCATAGTTGCAAACCTGGAGCAGGCGGGTGAGGATGCTTTCCACATCTTCTCCCACATAACCCGCTTCGGTAAACACGGTGGCATCCACAATGGCAAAGGGAACATTCAGCAATTTGGCGATGGTCTTGGCCAGCAGGGTTTTTCCCGTGCCGGTTTCACCCACCATAATGATGTTGCTTTTTTCGATCTCTACATCATTGTCGCCGATCTTTTGCTGAAGGCGTTTGTAATGGTTATAGACAGCAACGGCCAATACTTTTTTTGCGTCATCCTGCCCGATGATATAATCATCCAGGAATCTTTTTATTTCGACCGGTTTCTTAACGGTAAGTTTGAAAGAGGAAGCAGAAGGATTTTCTTCCCGT
>DATJYH010000127.1:0-10677 GCA_035499675.1 Puia sp. | reverse complement strand
GGCGCGGACATTTTCGTTCCAATGAAATTTACCAGCGTTTGACGGGAGAGGATGATCGCTACAAGATGGAAATACAGATCGCCCAGCAAAAAAAAGCACTCCGGGCGGTTACCTATTCCTATAAGTCTACGGTGTTTTATGGGAAGGCAGATGCAGATGGTTCGGTGGATTTCCCGGCCAAAAAAGTCCTGCTCCGCGAACTCAAAATACTCGAAGTAAGAATGGCGGCAGGCGATGCCTGCATCATGACCTGTTACCTGCAATATTCCAAACTGGGTGATGAAGAGTTCATGGAGGGCACTTATACCAGCATGAACACCAGGGACTCTACGGACTGCGGCAAAGGGTCCATTTTCCTGCACAAAGTGCCCACCACTGATTTTTACAAAGAACCCTTTCTCCTGAAAAAGGAAAAAGAACTGGCGGAAAAAAAATCGAACCCCGCCCCGGCTCCCGTGGTGGCAACTAAGAAAAATCCAGCCACCCCAGGCAGTGCGAAAAAAAGTTCTTCGTCAACCGCCGCAGCAGCCCCCAAAACACCCTCCCCCGTTAAGAAAAATACGACTGTTGCCACGGCCGCGGCAGGCAGCAAAAAGACCGGGACTGGTACCACTTCCAAACCAATGCCCAAAAAAGAGCTTACCAAAGTGGACCCCAATAAACACAGCGTGATGGAGACGGCGCCGAAAGACAGCATAACAATTTCGCATATCGAAAGAAAGTCCATGCCGCTGGCGATTCCAAAAGTGTTGAGCTCCCGTACCAATGAACTGGTAAGGACCATCACCGTTAATACCCCTGACGTTGTGCTGAACATTTACGACGACGGGACCATCGATAACGATACTGTTTCGGTTTACTTCGACAACAAGGTGGTAGTGTCCAATGCCAGGCTTACCGAACAGCCCATTGTGGTGAAGCTTCACCTGGATGAGTCCAGCGACGTCCATGAAGTGATCATGGTGGCGGAAAATCTGGGGGATATTCCCCCAAACACTTCGCTGATGGTGGTAAAAGCAGGCGACAAACGTTACGAAGTACGGATCGTATCCGACGAACTGAAAAATGCCGTGGTCCAGTTCAAATACCAGAAACCACAGTAGCCGCTCACATAATTCATGCGGGTTTTACCATAACTTGCTGTTATCTTTCGCTAAAATTCCGGATGCGCTTCTGTACTTATTTGCTGTTGTTGCTGATGCCTGTTCTGCTCCGCGCAGAAGACCTGAACGGCATCTGGAAGGGGACGCTTACCCAGGGACCAGGTGGTTGTTACGCCCGGTATTATATTGAACTGCAGATTAATTTTTCCAGCAATAACATCATAGGAAGGGCTTACGATTATTACGATACCAGCAGGTATGTAAAGATGAGTTTTACCGGCCGGTACAACCCCCAAACCCACCGGATGGTCCTTATTGAAAACAAAGTGCTGCAATACAATATCCCTTTCGACTGTGCACCCTGTATGAAAACTTACGATCTTACCTATGCGAAAAACGGGAACCTGGAAACACTCACGGGGGAATGGAAGGGGCACCTGGCGGACCGGCAAAATGCCTGTCCCCCGGGGAGGGTTTCACTTACCCGGGCAGATCATTCGGATTTCCCGGTAGATATTGAACAAAGTGATACACTGGTTGCACTTCAGCAGACCCTGCACCTGCAGCCAAGGAAGGAAGATCTGTTCAAAACCGTGGTGGTCGATAGTCCGCGCATCAAAATTGAATTGTACGACAACGCAGAAATAGACAACGACACCGTAACCGTTCTGGTCAACAATAAGTTGCTGCTATACCGGCAAATGCTGACGGATAAACCACTGACCATCTATTTCAACGCATTTCCGGGCGTGGAATATGAATTGCTGATGTATGCAGACAACCTGGGCACCATTCCACCCAATACGGCCCTGATGATCGTTACTACCGGGAAAAAGAAATTAGAGGTTTTTCTTTCTTCCAGCGAGGAGAAAACTGCCGCAGTAAAATTTGTATACCGGCCAAAGGAAAATCCCAAGACGCCATAAAGCTGTTATTCTCCCGGGCGGTAAGTCTTTTCTGCGTGCTTTAACACATCTTCTTTATAAAACAACACCTCTTTAAACCTGCCCTCAATAAATAACTCAGCCTGGTCCGTAAAATGTTTTGAGGCAGGATCGCTGGATTCCCCTCCTGTTACAACGGATCTTGCTGTCACTTTTTCGCCAAACTCAACAGCGGCAATAAAACTATTACCGGAAAGGCCGTATTGCTTTTTGGAATGCTGATAGGGCCTGCTTTCAAAAGCGGGGATGGATCCCCACCTGGAGGAGGTCATGCCAACGGGCAGGCTGGGCCGGTCGTCACTAAACGTCTCCTCAGGCAGACCGGTGGTTCGCTGGTACCGGTTGATGTCGCCCCAGGCTACTCTCCAGCTGCCATAGGTTTTATTCAAATCCTGTACTGTCTCCAGCAGCCACTGGGTCTGGTCTTTCGGGGAAACTTTTTGCGCGAGCATGCGCAGCAAAACCATCTGATCATTTTCGCGACTATTCCCTCTCAGCTGAGGAAGTCGTTGCAGCATTTTGTTGCCCCACATAACAGCGAGGGTGGTTGCCACGGATTGTTGAGATGAATACATGTTCCAGGATTGTAACTCCTGCATTACGTCGGCCAATGCACGCTTTGCCGTATCCGCCCCATCCAGTCCCATATATGCATTGAACAAAGCCGGCAACAGTACGGAAAAAGCGGAGAGATAATGATCATATCCTGCGGCAATCAGCTTGTCGAGCGTAAACGCATGTTCCCTGCTGAGCAACCTGATTGCGTTCACAGCCCTTGCATTCTGGCCATCGGGCGCCATATATGCGGGATAGTCCTTTTTCTTTGGGCTGCTTTCGCCGGACGCGGTAAAGGGTGTTGAATTGCAATTCTCAATCCATCCCGATCCGGGGTTGTATATATGAACTGTCTGGTCCAGTTCATGCAGGCCCTTCCATTCCGTGGCCGCAATGCTTCCATCTACCGGTTGCGACCAGTCGAAGCTGGTATCCCGCACCGGCATGAAATTCCCATGCCAGTAGGCAATGTTGCCCTTGTCATCCGCATACGTCGTATTATTGGAATTGTTGGAACGCATGTCCATCACATGCCTGAATTCCCCGAAATTGGCAGCCTTGGTCCGGAGCCAGGATTGCATCAGTGCGTCCAGCGACCTGTTGTGCTCCTTCAGGCTGAGCCAATGACCATTGCGGCTGCCCATGACCGGTCCATGATGCGTATAATATGCGGTTAAGGATAACTGTGATTTGCCATTATCCTTTCTATACCAGAGCGTCACAGGCCTGGTCCCTACCGGCTTTTTTTGCCCATCGTACAGGTAAAACAAGGAGTCGCCCTGTTGCAGGGTTTTTTCTTCGTACAGGTCGGCCACGTCGGCATAGCTCGTGGTGTGCATCCAGCCAAGGTGCGCGTTGAATCCCTGGTAAACAAAAAACTGGCCCCAGGTGACAGCACCATAGGCATTCAACCCTTCTTCACTTACTACCTGGACTTCTGTCCTGAAATAAAAGGTAACATGGGGATTGATGTAAAGCAGTGCATGGCCCGACGCAGTCCTGGAAGGTGCAATGGCAAATCCATTGGAGCCGGAATATTCTTCAAATTGAATAGACCTGCTGTTGTTAGCCATGGTGGCAGCGGGAGATCGCCCCGGGAAATACAGGCTCCTTACGTCCAGGTCGGTAAGCCCCCCTGTTTGTGTAGCCGAAATGCTCCCATCGGTAAAGAGCAGCGGAAACCAGGGCTCAAAGCGCTTTAACAGCGCGGGATGTGTTTCGGGATGCCTGGCCAGGTAAAAATTAACCCCATCCGCAAAAGCATTGAGCAGCGATACAAGCCAGGCCGGGCTGCCTGTATAATCTTTTTTTGCCGCGGATGTATCATAAATGAGTTTCATTTTAAGATCGTCGTACAACTTTGATGGTCCGTCTATTTCTGCCAGTCTTCCCATCACTTCCAGGTAATTTCTTTCCACCCGCTGAAAATTGTCTTCGCATTGGGCGTACATCAGGCCAAAAACCGCATCTGCATCCGTTTTTCCATAGATGTGGGGAATGCCCCAATTGTCGCGTATGATGCTGACATGGCTGGCCCTCTCCTGCCATCCGTTCATTTCCTGTTGTGTAAATTGCTGAGAAAAGGCGGTAGCGGGCAATAAGAGGAGTAATAAAAACTTTCTCATGTTGCTTTTAATAAAAATAGAAACAGGCACAATATAGTTTTTTATTGCGGGGATTGTGGGTACTATTTCGCCGCTGGAAACAAGCGCCAGGTGATGGTTCGGAATCTCTATCTGGTTGGTGGAGACAGCAACCAGGGCTGTGTTTTGAATTTTTCCGTTTTTTCTTCCCACCCAATAGCAGCTTCGCTGCGGATCTGTATCTGGATATTGCTGATCCATTCAGCACATTTTCGTTCATACAAATGTTCATGGACGGCATGGATCACCTGCATGACCGCAGCATAATCGCCTTCAAGTATCGTGGCAAAGGGTCCTACCTCGTACCTGATGCCCGACTGCCGGATGATCGCGATGGCTTCGTCGACCCACTCATACGGGTGCCGGTCCTGTACAATGGGAACAATTTGTATCGATGCATTGATGAGTTTATGATGCATAATGCGGGTATTGAGCTGTGATCAGAGTTCTTCTACGGAAATGACGGCGTCCACCTGGATGGGGCCGTATACATGCGGGAAACTGTCCTTCATGGACAAGGACCAGTCGTATATCAGGCGGCTTGTGAGCTTTTCGGAATCGATGGTCAGTTTTACCAGGCCTGTTTTACCGGAGAAATAACGGTCAAGCACACCCGGGATCTGCCGGGCCTCACTGCAATGAATAAAGCCTTCTTCCGCGAGGGAAGGTTCTTGCAACTCGCCTTTCAGTTGCGCGTCTTTCCACGAATCTTTGGTGGTGATATGATAGATGATGGGCATAAACTATAAAACCCTCCTGATAGATTGCTCGAGCAACAGCAAATCAGCAAGCACCATGGCCGTCACAGCTTCCAGTATGACGGGTACCCGCAACGCGATGCAAAGATCATGACGTCCTTTTACCGAAAAGGTTTCCAACTGGCCCGTTTCCCAGTTCAGGGTTTCCTGTTCTTTGGGAGTAGAGGAAGTCGGCTTGATGGCGATGCGGTAAACCAGCTCATTGCCATTCGTGATGCCACCTACCACGCCACCCGCGTGATTGGTTTTCGTTTTGCCATTCATGTCGAGGATGGCGTCGTTGTGCTCACTTCCAAACATCTTAGCGGCCGCAAACCCGGTCCCAAATTCCACGCCCCGCACGGCAGGAATCGAAAAGACGGCATGCGCCAGCAGCGACTCCACGCTGTCAAAGAAAGGTTCTCCCAGGCCGATGGGCAGACCATTTACCCTGCATTCCACGATGCCACCCACTGAATCCTTGGCATCAATGGCTTTTTGCAATCCTTTTTCAAGATCGTTTTCGCCACCGATCTCGAGCAATGCCGACGTAATATTTATGGATACGCCTGCGGGCGCTACAACTTGCTGAAGCAGTTTTTTTGCGATCACCCCGGCAGCCACGATGGCCACCGTCAACCTTCCGCTGAAATGTCCACCACCGCGATAATCCTCAAAACCGCCGGCTTTTTTATGCGCTACAAAATCGGCATGACCGGGACGCGGAACAGCCCGCTGTTTTTCATAATCACCGGAGCGGGTATTTTTGTTATCGAACAAAATGGCAATGGGGGCGCCCGTGGTTTTATCCTGGAATATCCCGCTTTTGAAAATGGGGAGATCGTCTTCCTTCCTAGGCGTAGTACCTTTCTGAACGCCGCCTTTGCGCCGCTCCAGGTCGTTCAGGAAATCGGCAGCTGTTAAAGAAAGACCCGCCGGACAGCCATCGATCACGATGCCCACTCCTTCTCCATGCGATTCTCCAAAAATGCTTGCTCTGAATATACGTCCGAATGAGTTCATAGTTATCGCCGCTCCCGGCGGAATGTTTATGGATGACCAACGATCACCGGGTACTGCAGGGCAGCCCCCAGCTTTTGCAAATGCTGATAAAAGTCCGGATACGATTTGTTGACGGCCTGTGCCTCCCGGATGCTGGTAGCACCCTGGGCCTGCAATGCCGCGACGGCGCAGGCCATCGCGATGCGATGATCATGATGTGAATGGACGGCCGCACCTGTCACTTCCCATCCCCCTCTTACCAGCATCGCATCCCCCTCCAGCCTGATCTCTACATTCATTTTTGCGAACTCTTCCTGGAGCGTCAGCGCGCGGTTGCTCTCTTTGTGTGCGAGCCGCCCGACTCCCTTTATTACACTGACTCCCCGGCAATAGGCTGCGAGCGCTACCAGGGGAGGAAACAGGTCGGGACAGTTGGTAGCATCAAACTGGAAAGCCCGGAGGGCAGCGGGACCAATGTTGATATGATCCGGGGCCAGTTTCACATCGGCGCCGGCCGCCGATAATGCCTCCAACACAGCCCTGTCTGCCTGGGTAGAATGAATATCCAGTCCTTTTATGCTGATGCTCCCCGCAATGGCCCCTGTTACCAACAGGAAGGCCGCTCCGCTCCAATCTCCCTCCACGGTATAATCCACTGTGGACAAAGCATCTTCCGATGGCGGGGCTGTAAAATAAAATGATTCGTATCCGTTGTTGTCCGGTACATTCAGCCCAAAATCACGCATAACCTTCAGCGTTAGGTCCACATAGGGCCGGCTGGTCAGGTTGCGTACCCGGATGGCAACATCGCTGGCCCCGGCCGCTGAATAGGCCATCAGCAACCCGGTCAAAAACTGGGAACTGAGTGAACCATCTATCTCAATATTTTTCGGCCGCAGCGGGCCCCGGATCTGCAAAGGTAAACGGCCCTGCTGAGACCTCACTTCCACACCCAACTGCGGCAACACTTCGTCAAAAAAGTCCATGGGTCGGTTGCGCAGGCTACCTTCCCCGTTGATGGTTATGCGCTTTTCGCTCAGGGCCACCAGCGGGGTAAACATGCGGATTCCCAGTCCGCTCTCGCCGCAGTGGATCTCCGTCTGAACAGGTTGCACGCCGTGGCTGGATATGCGAAGGGACCCGTCTGCCTGCCCGGTTATGTCCGCTCCCAGTCCCCGGATGACTCCGATGGCCGCCTGGTCATCATTTGACCGGCCCGGATTCCTCAGCAGCGACAGCCCGCGACGCACCAGGGCAGCCGCGCAGGCGCGTTGCATAGAACTTTTGGAGGCAGGGGCCATTATGCTACCACCCACCGAGGAGGGTTGAATGATTACCTGTATAGCATCTTCACGCATAGCAAGAATATTGTATCAGCGCGCCCTTACGATGGCGAACAATGTTTTCTCAAACTCATGGATGGGTAAGGCTTGCACCATGCCCCGCCCGATCCGTTCCAGCAAAACATAGTTCAGGGTGCGCTGTTCCCTTTTTTTGTCCATTTTTATCAATTCAAACGCCTTTTGCGCGTCAAAGTTCAGCCGCGTAGGCAAACCATATTGTTCCAGCAGGGCCGACATCCTCCCCGTATCCCGGAAGCCGATGTATTCTTCCGACAACAGCCCGGCCACTACCATCCCGATGGATACAGCATGGCCATGCGGGACCTGGTACAGGTTTTCGATCGCATGCCCCAGGGTGTGGCCAAAATTGAGCAGGCGCCGTTCGCCCTTTTCAAACTCATCACCCTGCGCCACGGCGGATTTGATCATTACATTTTTCCGGATCAGTTTTGACAGGGCCAGTTTATTTTTCCGGTAATATCCAATATCGTTTTTTTCAAGCTCCCTGAACAAAGCAGCGTCGCGAATACAGGCGTGTTTGATGATCTCGGCAAAACCATTTACCCACTCTTTCTCCGGCAGGGTGGCCAACAAACGGTTGTCAAACAGCAAAAACTCAGGTTGCCTAACCAAACCAAGCAGGTTTTTATACAAGCCTACATCAATCCCGTTCTTACCGCCGATGGATGCGTCGACCATGGCAAGGAGCGTAGTGGGGAGAAACCCAAACGATACACCCCGCATATAGATGGATGCCACAAAACCAGTGATATCCGTCACCACTCCTCCTCCCACGCCGATCAGAAAGCTTTTCCGGTCCGCTTCCAGCGCAATGAGTTGCTCAATGATGCTGTTGACGGTGGACTGCGTTTTGTATTGTTCTCCCGGTTTGATGACGATGGTCTTCCATCCCCGGAATTTTTTTTGGTGGTGACCAAAAACGTTTTCATCCGTAATGATGATACCCCGTTGCTTATCTACCAGCGTTCTAAGGTGACTGACATCCCCGTCAAAATAACAGGATACTTTTTTAGATGAAAACTGGTAGGTCTTTTTTTGCATGTTACTTCGGTCGTCTGTTTTATTTTCCCGATTTGGCGCTTCCAAGATGCATTTTCCCCCTGTCAGAACTGGATTTTTTCAAAAATCTCCAATTCATTTTCAAGGGTTTTTGTCTTATGGTGTTCTTCCTGCCTTTCGATATACTCCCAAACCTGTTTGAGTGCGCTCGGGCTGACCGAATACGCCACATAGTTATCCTGCCAGTCGAATGTGCCGGCTACAATCTTATTTTCATTGATCCAGCGCGCAGATTCTGATTTGATGTCTTTGATAACCTTTGACAGGGTTTGCATGGGATGAAGCTGAAAGAGGCAGTGCACGTGGTCTTCCACACCATTGATGATCAGAATTTTCACCATCTTTTCTTCAGCGGCCGTACGGATATGGCTGAACAAAACATTCCGGACAGGTTTTGTTAAAAACAATTCCCCTTCCTGTGTTCTCCAGATAGCATGAATAAAGAGATATGTCTTGTTCCCATATTGCATACGTTCCTTTTAAGATGAGCAGGTTCCGTATGCGGGTACCCGCCGGATGGCATCCGGGTTGCGGCTGCCTTTCACCAAACGCGCCACCGACTACGAATTCATGATCTTGTTCTGGTGGTTGATGCTTTCCATGTGTACTGCATCAAAATATTTCGTGATGAATTCCTTACTGAGCCCGAGCTTATCTCCTTTTTGATATGCCCTGTCCAGGATGGCATTCCAACGATTGGTTTGCAGGATCGTAATGTTATTGTCTTTTTTATACTGCCCGATTTTTTCGGAAATCCTCATACGCTGACCGAGGATCTGCATCAATTCGTCATCGAGCTGGTTGATCTGCTGGCGAAGTTTTTCCAGCGCCGCATGGAATTCTTCGGAAGCAACATCTTCCTTTCTCCAACGGATGCTGTCCAGCATTTCACCCAACCTTTCCGGTGTGATCTGCTGTTTGGCATCACTCCAGGCCTTGTCGGGGTCGATGTGGCTCTCAATGATCAAACCGTCAAAATCCAGGTCAATGGCCTTTTGTGCGACGTCCTGCAGAATGTCGCGGCGTCCACAGATATGAGAAGGGTCGTTGATGAACAACATGCCCGGGTTACGCAATTTCATGTCGATGGCAAGATGCCACATGGGCGCATTCCGGTATTCTGTATTTCCGTAGGAACTAAAACCGCGGTGGATGAGCCCGATTTGTTTGATGCCGGCCTTGGCAACACGCTCCACCGCACCGATCCAAAGTTCAAGATCGGGGTTGATGGGATTCTTGATCAATACCGGCACATCCACGCCGCGCAAAGCGTCGGCCACTTCCTGCACGCTGAAGGGATTCACGGTGGTCCGGGCGCCGATCCACAATACATCCACATCAAAATGGAGCGCATCCTCTACCTGTTTGCCGGTAGCCACTTCCACGGCAACAGGAATCCCTGTCAGTTTCCTCGCATGCTGCAGCCAGGGCAGTCCCTTGGTGCCAATGCCTTCAAAGCTTCCCGGCCTGGTACGCGGTTTCCAGATGCCGGCGCGCATCATATCTACCTTACCGGTCTTGTGCAACCGAACAGCGGTCTCTGTAACCTGTTCTTCCGTTTCGGCACTGCAGGGTCCCGCGATGATCAGGGGACGCTTGCCCCATTTTTCATTGACCAATGATTTACTGTCCTGTGTTTGTGCTGCTTGCATATTTAAAAGGTTTTACAATACGAACGTTATGTTTAATTTGACCCCATTTGCACATCTGCAAATTATCTCCCCGTTGCTTCATTCATCCTTATCCTTCTCCCCTTGTAATTTTTTCCGTCGATGGCACGGATCATCTGGGAGGCTGCTTTCCGGTCAATTTCGATCCAGCTGTTCATTTCTTTCATGTCAATCTTCCCCAGTACATCCTTTCTCAGGTCGCTCATGTCCAGGATAAACTGCAAAAAGCTGGCTTTATAAAATCCGTCCTTCGTGCCCAGGTTTACAAACAGCTTCATATAGTCGCCATGCCCGTTGAATTCCCGTCCCCTTGTCGATTCTTTCCGGCGAAGCGGTTCTCTCCGGCCGCCATTGTCAAAACCGCGTCCATCGCGGTCGGCATAGGTGCGCGCTCTCTCCCGCAGATTGAGGTCTTCCGCGTTTTCATAGTATTTCAGGAAGCGGTCGAATTCCATGGCCGCCACCCGTTTCAGCACTTCTTCCTTGCTCACATCGGCAAATTTCTCTGCCAGCATCGGGACATAGGTTTCATAATCCCCATGACTGATGTCCGCCTGCAGTAATTTATCCATGAAATGAAAGAACTGCTTACGGCAAACA
>DATJYH010000126.1:0-4318 GCA_035499675.1 Puia sp. | reverse complement strand
ATCACAAAATCATAGCCTGCAGCCAGGCAAATATCCAACGCGTCCTCCACGGCGCCGCTCAGCGACCTGTTTTCTTCACGGGTGGCCAGTGAGCGCATATACACCCGCGGTGAGCTGATGGCGTTCATGCGGATCCTGTCGCCCAGCAGGGCGCCCCCTGTTTTTTTCCGGGAAGGATCCACGGAAACAACAGCTACTGTCAGTTGGGGAAAGGCTTGCAGGAAGCGCCGGACGATTTCATCGGTAACGGAGGATTTGCCTGCGCCACCGGTGCCGGTAATGCCTAATACCGCTCCAACGCCCTCCCGGTCTCCCCCGGTGGAGGAAGAGCTGGACTGTTCCCGACTTGGTTTTTTAAAATCCTTATCCGGTAATTTTGAAAGTACCTGGTGAATTTTTTCGATGACTGTATCGCCGTGACTGAGTACCTCATTGTTTGAGAAACGCAACACTTCAAAACCAAGCTTTTTCAATTCCGCGGTTCTTTCTTCATCGCTGATTTTCATTTCCGGAAGTTGGTGATGTACTCCGTCAACCTCAATCACTACCCCCTTCTTCAAGCAAACAAAATCAGCAATATACTGATCGATTATATGTTGTCTTCTGAATTTGTAAGCCTCTTTCCTGTTTCTCAATTTTTCCCATAAAACCGATTCCGCAACAGTTGGCTCTTTTCGATGTGTTAAAGCAAATGTTTTCAATTTGCGATACAAAACCGGATCAGCGTTAAACCCATCGGTGATAAAGGACGATGAAATCCCGGTTGTGCCCGCTTCCATGTTATTTTCACTGAGCGTTATCGCTCTTGCAATGTTGCGGATATCCTTTTTTTCTCCCAATGGCAGTTTGCCATTCCAATGCCTGGGCGCCTGCCAATAGTCGGCCTGTGACTGACATTTGCTGATCACATCTTCAATCATCCCTTCCAATCCCATTTTTCTTCCGTCGTCGGGGGAATAAATGCGGGTAATGCCATAGTGGTGGAGTTCTTCTATTTCCCGTGGCAGGATGGTGCCCCCGCCCCCGCCGAATATTTTAATGTGGCCGCAGCCATTTTCTTCCAGCAGGTCCTTCATGTATTTGAAAAATTCCAGGTGGCCGCCCTGGTAGGAAGTGATGGCTACGGCATGCGCGTCCTCTTCGATGGCGCATTCTACAATTTCATGGACGCTCCGGTTATGACCGAGATGAATCACCTCCGCTCCCTTACTCTGCATGATGCGGCGCATAATATTGATGGCGGCGTCGTGCCCATCAAACAGGCTGGTAGCCGTTACGATACGGACGGTATGGGGCGGGATGGACTGACTCATACGATACAAGCATTGCGTGCAGCAAAGGTAGTTCAAAAACTAATGACTGTTAGTATGACCACGATGGTCGGCCGGTGACTAATTTGATAAAAAATCATAAGTTTATCGGCCAAATCAAATCGCATGAAATTATTTCGCTATGGCCCGCCCGGGCAAGAGCGGCCGGGAATATGTACAGACGATGGAAAATACCTGGATATAAGTGGTTTTGGAGAAGACTATGATGGCGAGTTTTTTTCAGGACAGGGGGTTAACAGGCTAGCGTCATGGATGGAAAAAAATTTGTCCCGCTGCCCGCAGGTTGATATGCCTGCGGCACGGTTCGGGCCACCCGTTAAAAATTCATCCAAGATTGTTTGTATCGGGCTCAACTATTCCGATCATGCCCTGGAAACCGGGGCAGCCCTGCCTCCCGAACCCGTCCTGTTTTTCAAGTCCACGACCGCCATCTGCGGCGCCAACGACCCCGTGATCATTCCCCGTGGCAGTGTGAAGACCGACTGGGAAGTGGAACTGGCACTCGTTATCGGGAGAAAAACTTCTTATGTAGAAGAAGGAAATGCCCTGGATTATCTCGCCGGTTATATGTTGCACAACGACTACAGCGAGCGGGCCTTTCAACTGGAACACAGCGGACAATGGGTAAAGGGCAAGAGCTGCGATACTTTTGCACCCATCGGTCCACTGCTGGTAACCCCCGATGAGATCAGGGATGTCAACAATCTTCGGTTATGGCTCTCCGTGAATGGCCGCATGAAACAGGACAGCAACTCAAAAAACCTGGTGCATAAAATACCATTCTTAATTTCTTACATCAGCCAATTTATGACCCTGCTCCCCGGTGATATCATCAGCACGGGCACGCCGCCAGGAGTGGGCATGGGGCAAAAACCGGAAGCGGTATATCTCCGGCCGGGGGATGTGGTGGAGCTGGGTATTGAGGGACTGGGCAGCGCGAGACAGGTGTTGAGGGAGTGGGGAGTTTAGAGTAGGGAGTCTGGAGTCGATACGGGATACGGGATACGGGATACGGGATACGGGATATAAATAAGGACGCGCAAGATATAGAATGTTGTAATCTTGTCACCGGGTTACACCGATGGTCGGCCATCAATCATCGGCCATCGAAACATCGTGACCTACAAATAACTTAATCTCATGAACGAGGAGATGGATTCATTACAGGATGATAAGTCCGCTTCAGGTTTGGGGGCCATCGACAGCCATGTGCATTTCTGGAAATACGACCGGAAAAGGGATGCGTGGATCACCGACAATATGAAGATCCTGCAGCAGAATTATTTTCCGGAGCAACTCATGCTGAACCTGAAAAGAAACGGGGTGGAAGGCTGCGTGGCGGTACAGGCCGATCAGTCGGAAACAGAAACGCGTTTCCTGGTGGAACTCTCCAAAACGCATTCCATCATCAAAGGAGTAGTGGGGTGGGTGGACCTTCTCAGAAAAGATCTGCAGGACCGGCTGCAGGAGTTTTCAGCCTACCATATCATAAAAGGATACCGCCATATTGTACAGTCGGAACCGGATGATTTTTTATTGAGGGAAGATTTTCAGCGGGGCGTGGCAGTGCTGAAACCATTCAACTATACCTACGACATCCTGATCTATCCCCGGCAATTAAAATCTGCGCTGGTATTTGCCGCAAAATTCCCGGACCAGAAATTGGTAGTAGATCATTGCGCCAAGCCTGATATCCGAAGCGGGAATCTGGAAGAATGGAAAACGCAGATGAAGGAAATGGGACGCATGCCGCATGTATATTGCAAGCTTTCGGGCCTGTTTACCGAAGCTGCCTGGAAAAAATGGAACCCGGCTGATTTTTATCCCTGCCTGGATACGGTGTTTGCGGCGTTTGGGGTGGACAGACTGATCTACGGGAGCGACTGGCCGGTGATCCTCCTGTCCGGCATCTATGTGCAATGGAAGAGCCTGCTGGAAAAATATATGGAGGGGTTTAGATCAGAAGACAGGGAAAAGGTCTTTCGTGGCAATGCCCGGGCTTTTTACAACCTGGCCTTATGACATTATTGACATCACTGCGGAACCGGTGTTTTCGTATGGATGTTGTTGTATAAACCAACAAACATGTTCAGACTGGACAATAAAATTGCGATTATCACAGGCGGTGGAAGCGGGATCGGGAAGGCCATTGCCCAGGTTTTTTCACGTCAGGGTGCCGGCGTTCATATTTTAGATGTTGATCAGGCCGGGGCGGCCGGGGTGGTGACCGACATATTAAAAGCGGGTGGAATTGCCAGCTTTAAGAAATGTGATGTGGCCGATCAGCTGGAAGTAAAGAAGAGCGTGGACGACATCCTGAACGCGTCAGCCGCTATCGATATACTGATCAACAATGCCGGCATTGCGCATATCGGGAATGCCGAGAATACTGCGGAACCGGATTTTGACAGGTTGCTTCGTGTTAACGTAAAAGGGATGTACAATTGCCTGCATGCTGTAATACCTCATATGAAGGAAAAGGGCGGGGTGATCATCAACATGGCTTCCGTGGCTGCTACAGTGGGAATTCCTGACCGGTTTGCTTATTCCATGACCAAGGGTGCCGTAGTAGGTATGACCCTTTCTGTCGCTAAAGATTATGTTCATCAGCACATCCGCTGCAATTGTATTTCTCCCGGCAGGGTACATACGCCGTTTGTAGACGGCTTCATCGCTAAAAATTACCCGGGCAGGGAACAAGAGATGTTTGAAAAACTGTCAAAAACGCAACCCATCGGGCGCATGGCGAGGCCGGAGGAGATCGCCTGCCTGGCCCTCTATCTCTGTTCCGAAGAGGCGGCGTTTGTTACCGGCTGTGATTACCCGATTGATGGGGGGTTTACGAGGCTCAATAATTGAGTCGGGAGTCAATGGTCCCGGGTCGGGAGATGCGGGATATGGGTACGGCGCGTTAAATTTTGTCGGTCTGTTTGAACAAAAGTCTGTCAACTGTCATCTGATCACCCCCCATCGCCAAAAAACCATAA
>DATJYH010000125.1:0-5149 GCA_035499675.1 Puia sp. | reverse complement strand
CCAGCAAGCTGCAGGATTACAAACTGCTTATCAAATTCAACCTGAGCTTTATGGTGGTGTTTTCAGCAGTGATCAGCTACCTGCTGGCGCCGAGGGTAACCAGTTACGACTGGAAGGCCATCCTGCTGCTGTTTACCGGCGGCATGTTGTTAACAGGAAGTGCCAATGCCATCAACCAGGTGGCGGAGAAAGAAACAGACGCGTTGATGAAGCGGACAGCCAATCGGCCCGTCGCAGCCGGGAGAATGAGTGTACAGGAAGGCGTGGCATTTGCTGTGATCGCAGGGATCGCCGGTACGCTGTTCCTGTATCACTTCAATACCCTGACAGCACTGTTGGCCGCATTCAGCCTGTTTGTATATGCATTCATTTACACACCGCTGAAGAAACTGAGTTCGATATCTGTGCTGGTAGGAGCAGTTCCCGGTGCGTTGCCTTGTCTTATTGGGTGGGCCGCGGGCAACGATGATCTGAGTGCGGGTGGCTGGATCCTGTTCCTGTTGCAATTTTTTTGGCAATTCCCCCATTTCTGGGCCATTGCCTGGATTGCACACAATGATTACAGCCGGGCAGGATTCAAGTTATTGCCTTCCAACGAAGGGCCTACACGGTACTCGGCCATACAGGCCATCGTGTATTCCCTGTTCCTGATCCCGGTTGGCGTGCTGCCCTATTTTTTTGACATGAGCGGCCGTGTCAGCATGGGAATATTGCTGCTGGCAAACCTGATGATGGTGTGGCAATGCGTGCGTTTGTACCGGGAAATGACTGTGAAGGCCGCCAGGCGGGTGATGTTCAGTAGTTATATTTATTTGCCGGTGGTATTGCTGGCGTTATTGATCGACAAAGTGAAAGTTTAGCGAGCAGACAAGATTAGCTATGATAGAATCCATTCAAGCAGCGAAAGCCGTGAGTGATCAGCGTAAAAAAATACATCCTCATAAGTTTACCCTCTGGGTAGCTATCGGCAGTATCATTATGATGTTTGCCGGGTTGACCAGTGCATACATTGTAAAGCACGACCAACCGGGCTGGACCAGTTTTGATATGCCCCGTGTTTTCTGGGCGTCCACCTTTGTGATACTTGCCAGCAGCGTGTTTATGCAATGGGCCATCCGGTCATTTAAAGAAAGAGAGATGAGGCAATATCGCCTGCTGATTGTGGTGACGGCATCGCTAGGGGTTTTGTTTATCATTTTGCAATACCTGGGTTTTAAACATATCTGGGACAGCGGAATCACGCTCAAAGGATCCGGAGCAGGACAATTTTTATATGTGATAGCGGGCCTGCATGCGGCGCACGTGTTGGGAGGCATTATTGCATTGCTGCTGATGATTTGGAAGGCATTTAGTTCCAAAATCAGGACCTACAACAGTGTACCTGTGGAACTGGCAGGAACCTACTGGCATTTTGTCGACTTGCTATGGATCTATTTGTTCATTTTCTTTTTGTGGATACAGTAATTTTCAGTTTTGTTAAATAAATTTGCGAACCAGACTAAAACAAAAACATGGCACAAGCAGTACCTGCGGGACAAAAATGGTGGGGTGGTGGCAGGAGTCCGTTTAATGTAGAATACGGTAAGCTCATGATGTGGTATTTCCTCATGAGCGATGCGTTCACTTTCGGCGCCTTCCTGATCTCCTACGGCACCATTCGTTTTTCCAGCAATTCATGGCCTGACCCCAACGAAGTTTTCCGTTCGTTTCCGATTGTAGGCGAAATGAAAATACCGCTGGCCTTTGTGAGTCTCATGACCTTTATCCTGATCATGAGTTCGGTAACCATGGTGTTGGCCGTAGGCGCTGGTCACAACAACGACAGAAAAGGCGTTATCAAATGGATGTTCTTTACGATCCTGGGTGGACTGGCCTTCCTGGGTTGCCAGGCTTGGGAGTGGACACACCTGCATGCCGAGGGCGCGTGGTGGGGAAGAAACCCCTTCATGAATATCGACGGCACACAGTCCTCTACCAATTTCACCAACTTCTTTTTTACCATCACTGGTTTTCACGGGTTCCACGTATTTTCCGGGGTGATCATCAATATCATTATGCTCATCATGACCTGGAAGGGCGTGTTTGACGAAAGAGGGCATTACCTCATGATTGAAAAAGCCGGTCTGTACTGGCACTTTGTAGACCTGGTATGGGTTTTCGTATTCACCTGTTTTTATCTCTTATAATTTTGAATCACGCAATCTATCAACACCATGGACAATACACAAGCGGCAGCAGTTGCACATCACGGAGATGAACACAGTTTTTCTACCAAGGCAATCTGGCGCACCTTCTGGATATTGCTGATTATTACCGTTGTTGAGTTGGCGCTGGCCATCCTGTACTATGAAACTGACTTTTTACCAAAGCATTTTCTCAACGGCATATTTGTAATAGGCACCCTGGCAAAGGCATTTTTTATCATTGCTGAATTCATGCACCTGAAATATGAAATCAGGAACCTGATCATGACCATTGCCATTCCTGCCATGTTGTTCATCTGGTTCCTGACGGCATTTTTGTGGGATGGCAATTCCTATAAAAACCTGCGCAATAAGTACGACAGCTACCAGGTACAGCAGAGCAAAACACCGGTGAAAGAAAAGGGGGGAGAACACAAGCACGAGGGCAAGAAACCCGGGGCGATGGAATAAATCTGCGATTGCAGCTGTTAAAAAATACAATGTTCCGAACCATCGTCTGCGACGGTGGTTTTTTATTATTATAAACCGTTTGACGTGAGCAGGAAAGCATGGTTGGCCCTGGGAATGGCCATTGTAATACCGCTGGTATTTTTCAGCATTACCGATTATAAAAGCAAAGGCGCGGTGGCCATGCCGCGCAGGTATTTTTATGATTCGGTAAAGACCAGTACCCGTGACGGAAAGGAATTTACGGATACGGTCTGGCACCGGGTGGATAATATTTCGCTGGTGAACCAGCTGGGTGATACGGTTGTGTTGAACCAATTGGGCGGTAAGGTAGTGGTAGCAGATTTTTTCTTTACGCATTGTCCGAGCATTTGCCCCTTCCTGACCAGGAATATGAGGAAGATGCAGGATGCCATGAAGCTAAAGGACGCCAGCGGCCAGGTGGATACCGGCTTTGTACAGCTTCTTTCGTTTACCGTGGATCCGGAACGCGACAGCGCTGCGGCGCTAAAAAAATATGGCGATAAATATGGCGTGAATCCAGATGTGTGGTGGCTGCTTACCGGTCCTAAAAAAACGATCTACGATTTTGCCCTGAATGAGCTTAAACTGGGAATTGCCGATGGCGGAGGTGTTGACTCCAACTTTATCCATACCGAAAAAATGGTGTTGCTGGACAAATATCACGTGGTGAGGGGCTATTACAACGGACTGGACAGCGCGGACCTTTCCCGCCTTGCCAAGGATGTTGTACTCATTATGCTTGAAAAAGATAAGAACAGCCCGTCGGCGCTGGCCGAGTTAAAACCACTGCTTCCCATTTTTATCATTGTTCTGGTGGGAATCGCCGTTGCCGTTTATTTTTTCAGCCGGCCTACACGGAAACCATCCGACTGAATCCCAATCCATTGTATGAAGCAAAAGAATCTTACGTTGCCGATCGTCATCGTGTCCATCGCCATACCACTGGCGGTAGCCTGTATCCTGTTAATACCCCAGGCGAAAATAAATCCGGGTTTTAATACCCGTTCTCTTCCCCTGTTTCATGCCTTTTTAAATTCCACTACCGCCATTTTGTTGCTGGTGAGTCTGTATTTTATCAGGCACAAACAGATCAGGGCCCATAAAACCACCAACCTGATCGCTGTAACGCTGAGCACCATTTTCCTGGTTTCCTATGTCATCTATCATTCCTCCAACCCATCCACCAAATTCGGCGATCTTAACCATGACGGGCTGTTGAGTGCAGAAGAAAAGTCGCAGGCGGGACCGTTGCGGTATGTATACTACTTCATCCTGTCTTCGCATATCATCCTCTCGGCTGTAATTGTCCCGCTGGTCCTGTTTACGCTGCAGCGTGCCTTCCAGGAAAGATTTGACAAGCACCGTCGCCTGGCCAGGATCACCTGGCCGGTATGGCTTTATGTGGCGCTTTCCGGTGTAGCGGTATACCTGATGATCAGCCCTTATTATTGAGGGTTGGTTTACGCATACCTGCTCCTATCCTGTTAACCCCATTCTTCCTTATCCCTCTTTTCCCTTTCTTTGGTAACCCTTACGGATATGCGAATGCTGATCTCATATAATATGATCAGCGGAAGTGCCACGATGGTCTGGCTCATCCAGTCGGGCGAAGGGGTAATGATGGCAGCAATAAACAGGATGGCTACGTAGGCATACTTCCGGTAGGTACGCAGGAAATTGGGCGTGATGAGCCCGATACGGGTCAGCACCCAGCTCACGAGCGGAAGCTGGAAGGCGATCCCGGATCCCACCAGGATGTCTACCAGGTTATCGAGGTAGTCGTCGAGCGTGGGTCTTGTCTCCAGCAGGCCGGTAAAACCCAGGCGGTAATTCCACAGGAAGCTGAAGGTAAACGGCGCCAGCAGAAAATATCCGAATGCGATGCCGAGCATGAAAAAAAAGGTCACCCAAAAAATGGCGCCCCGTGTGCTTTTCAGCTCTTTGGGCGACAATGCTGGTTTTACAAAACGCCAGAATTCCCAGAAGATATAGGGAAAGGCAACGATAAACCCGCATACAAATGCAATGGTGATGCTGGATATGAACTGCGAACCAAAGGTAGTGGTCTGCAGTTTCAGGTGATCAATGGACTGCATGCAAAGCACATCGCCCATATGCATCAGGTGCCCGAATTTGCAGAGTCCGGTATAACTGATAAAATCACTGTGCAGGGGACCTGTAATGATCTTTTCAAAGATCCAATCCATTTTTATAAAGACAAACACCGCCAAAACAACGATGGCCAAGAGGGATCGGACGATATGCCAACGAAGCGCTTCCAGATGATCCACGAACGACATTTCTGCCTGTTCCGGATTCCTGTTGAATAAATTTAAAGCCATTGATGAGGAATACTTGAAATTTAAGTCGGGCAAAGGTAATTTAAAATAGCCATGATGTCACCGGGTAGTAGAAGGGAGGCAAAGAATTGTATTACAGGGGGGTATAAAAAAAACAAGCACTCTTTGCAGAGT